>JAEXNZ010000471.1 GCA_023439425.1 Pseudomonadota bacterium | reverse complement strand
CCGAGCGCTCGACGCTGCTGGCCAAGAATGAGCAGGCACGTTCGCGGGTGGAAGCAATGATCAGCCGGCTCAAATCCCTGGAGCAGCACACATGAGCCAGTCCGAACCGGTCAGCGTCCGTATTCTGGATCGTGAGTACACCGTGGGCGTGGGCGCGGACGAACGCGAAAGCCTCACCGCCGCCGCGCGCCTGCTCGACGCGAAAATGCGCGAGATCCGCGGCAGCAACCGCATGGCCGCGGTAGATCGCATTGCGGTGCTGGCCGCGCTGAATCTGGCCCATGAACTGCAGCAGCTGCGCGATGAACACGCGCAGCAGGCCACGGCGCTGCAGCAGACGCTTTCCGACCTGAACCGGCGTTTGGACCGCGCGTTCGACGGTGCCTGAATTGGCCTGCAATCCGACCGACGAACGGGGGTACCCGAATCGGTGGGGTTGGCTATAATGGCTTCGCGTTCTCTGCTGTGAACGACGGCGTGTGCAAACATTCGCCTTGTCCCTTAATTACGACCACGGGTGCGCGACGACGCCGGGAGTGCAGGTCCGCCTTGTAGCGGGAAGCCCGATGGAGTCCCAGCGTACCCACTTGAACCCCGGGTTCAAGGTCGTTTCGCACGCATCGTCACCGCGGAGAATGCAGTATTCCTGCAAGAGCGACGTTCCACCGGAGCGTCGCTCTTGTTTTATCCGCCGCCCTGCACCGCTGCCCGGACCCTGGCATGACCGACCCGCGCTCCGCACTGCGCCAGCAGTTGCGCCAACGCCGCCGCGACATTCCCGCCGCACAGCGCATTGAAGCGGCCGAACAGCTGGCTGATGCCCTGTTCGCCCTGCCTTTCGCCCCCACCCACGGCCCCGTCGCCGGCTACTGGGCGCTGGATGGCGAGATCGCCCTGCACCGCTGGCAGATGCGCCTGCCCGACACCCTGACCTACTGCCTGCCCGTGCTCAGCGGTGACGTGCTGCGCTTCGCGCCATGGCGTCCGGGCCAACCGCTGACCGCCAACCGCTACGGCATTCCCGAACCGGATGTGGCTGCCGACGACACCCTGTCGGCCGAGCAGATGGCCCTGGTGGTGGCCCCGCTGGTGGGCTTTGACGCGCAGTGCCGGCGGCTGGGCATGGGGGGCGGCTGGTATGATCGCAGCTTCGCATTCCGTCAGGCCCGCCCGGCTCCGCCGTGGCTGGTCGGCGTCGGCTTCGCTGCCCAGCAGGTCGAGGACCTGCCAGTGCAGGCCTGGGACGTCGGCGTGGATGCGATCTGCACTGAAACCACCACGTTCATTCCCCGATAGACACCGCATGACCGCACGCAAGCGCTACTGGCTGATGAAGTCCGAACCGGACGCCTTTTCCATCGACGACCTGCAGCGCGTGGGCCAGGAGCCCTGGAACGGCGTACGCAACTACCAGGCGCGCAATTTCATGCGCGACGGCATGAAGGTTGGCGACGGCGTGCTGTTCTACCACTCCAATACCAAGGTGCCCGGCATCGTCGGCACCGCCACGGTGGCCACCGAGGCCTACCCGGACGAGACCCAGTTCGACCCGAAGTCGGATTACTACGACCCCAAGGCCACCCGCGAAGAGCCGCGCTGGCTGCTGGTCGATGTGGCCTTCGAGCGCAAGCTGCGCGACACCATTTCGCTGGACGAGATCAAGCTGCATGCCGATGCACTGGGCGAGGGTTTCCCCTTGATCGCGCGTGGCAACCGGCTGTCGATCCTGCCGGTGACCGCTGCGCAGTGGAAGCTGCTGCTGTCGCTGGAAAAGCACTGCCCCCTTTCCTTCTGTCTTTCACGAGTACTGCCCCATGTCCGAAGCCAAGCGCCTGGCCGCCGAAAAAGCCCTGGAATATGTTCAAGACGGCATGATCGTCGGGGTCGGCACCGGTTCCACCGTGGCCTACTTCATCGACGGCCTGGCCCGCATCAAGCACCGCATCAAAGGTGCCGTGTCCAGCTCCGAGCAGAGCACCACGCGGCTGAAGGAACACGGCATCGAGGTGATGGAACTCAACCACACCGGCACGCTGTCGCTGTATGTGGACGGGGCCGACGAATGCGACGTCAACAAGTGCCTGATCAAGGGCGGCGGTGCCGCGCTGACCCGCGAGAAGATCATTGCCGAGGCCAGCAAGCAGTTCGTCTGCATCGTCGACCCGAGCAAGCAGGTGCCGGTGCTGGGCAAGTTCCCGCTGCCGGTGGAAGTGATTCCGATGGCGCGCAGTCTGGTCGCCCGCCAGATCATGGACATGACCGGCGGCCAGCCGGCCTGGCGTGAGGGCGTGGTGACCGATAACGGCAACCAGATCCTGGATATCCACCACCTGCAGATCACCGACCCGGTGAAGCTGGAGCGCGACCTCAACCAGCTGCCCGGCGTGGTCTGCGTGGGCCTGTTCGCGCGCCGCCCGGCGGATGTGGTGATTGTCGGCGGCGAGCCGCCGCAGGTTCTGTAACTTTCCCCTGAGGACACCCGGTATGCGCTCTTCGTCGTTGCTGCGTCTGTTGTTGCCGTTGTTGCTGCTGGTCTCGCTGAGCGCCTGTGCCAGCAGCGGTACCCGCCATTGGGTCGAACTGGCCGGTACCCGTTACCAGGTGGAGCTGGCCACCGATGACGCCAGTCGCGCGCGCGGCCTGATGTTCCGGGACGAGCTGCCGGAAGGCCACGGCATGCTGTTCATCCACGACCGCCAGGAACTGCAGGCGTACTGGATGAAGAACACCCGCATCGCGCTGGACATTCTGTACTTCGACGCGCAGCGCAAGCTGGTCAGCCAACAGCGCGACGTGCCGCCGTGCTCGGCCGGCGACCGCTGCCCGCCCTACCCCAGCAGCGGCCCGGCCAAGTACGTGCTGGAGCTCAACGCCGGCCAGGCACAGAAGCTGGGCCTGCAGGATGGCGCTCTGCTGACCTTCGGGCCGGGCATCGAACCCAACTGAACGCGGCCCCGCCGGGCCAGTCCCGGCGGGGCGTTTTCACAGCGCGCCGCTTGAATCGCGGCGCGTTTGTCGCCAGTCTGTGGTCATGCAGGGGAAGATCACATTGCCGGCGTGGGACAGCCTGGCCGAGCTGGACGACGAGGCGCTGCCGCTGTTGCCCACCGCCCTGCTGATCGCACGCGACGAATACCCTGATCTGGACCCGGCCGCGTACGACGCCCTGGTGCAGAGCCACGCCGACCACCTGCGCACCGAGGTGGACACCCTGGACCATTTCCCGCTGAAGATTGCTGCGGTGAACCGGCACCTGTTCGATGAACTGGGGTATGGCGGCGACCACGGCGAGTATTACGACCCCCGCAACAGCTACCTCAACCAGGTGCTGGATCGCCGCCTGGGCAACCCGATCTCGCTGGCCCTGGTGCAGATGGAAGTCGCGCGCCGGCTGGGTATTCCGCTGGACGGCGTGTCGTTCCCCGGGCACTTCCTGGTGCGGTTGCCGGTGGATGACGGCATGCTGGTGATGGACCCGTTCAACGGCGGACGCCCGCTGGATGTGGACGAACTGCGCGAACGTGCGCGTTCGCACCTGGGCGGCGAAGTACCCGATGACCACGTGCTGGCGCAGATTCTGGACGCCGCGCCGGCGCGGGCGATTCTGATGCGAATGCTGCGCAACCTGCACGGCGTGTATGCCGAGCGCGGCGAATGGGATCGCGCTGCGCGCAGTGCCGATCGGTTGTTGAAGCTGGCCCCGGAGCAGGAAGATGCATTGCGCGATCGGGGTTTGGCATATTTACAGCTGGACCATCTGGCCGGGGCGCGGCATGACCTCGGGCTGTATCTCAAGCGCAATGCGCAGGCCAGCGACGCGCAATGGGTGCGGGAGAAGCTGGTGGAATTAGGCGCGGGCGCGCCGCGGT
>JAEXNZ010000407.1 GCA_023439425.1 Pseudomonadota bacterium | reverse complement strand
GACACATCCAGGTCGATGGCCTCGGCAACGGTCCAGCGGCCTTCACCGGAATCCGGTACGTAAGGCGCAATACCGTCCAGCTGCGGATTCTTTTCCAGCGCTTCCACGCTCAGGTCCAGCAACCAGGAACGCACCACGCTGCCGTGCTGCCAGGTGCGGGCGACCTCGGCCAGATCCAGATTGAACTCGGCCTTGCGCTGCATCAGCGCGAAGCCTTCGGCGTACGCCTGCATCATGCCGTACTCGATGCCGTTGTGAATCATCTTGCAGTAGTGCCCTGCCCCGCTTGGGCCCACATGCGACCAACCGCGATCGGCCGCCGGGGCCAGGGTGCGGAAGATGTCGCCGATGCGTCCCACAGCGGCTTTGTCACCGCCGATCATCAGGCTGTAACCCTCCTGCAGACCCCACACGCCACCGCTGGTGCCGCAGTCCAGGTAGGTGACGTCGTCCTGCAGCAGCTGTGCGGAACGGCGCACGCTGTCCTTGTAGTACGAGTTGCCGCCATCAATGACCACATCCCCCTCTGACAGGTGCGGGGCCAGCGCGGCCAGGGTCTGGTCGACTACATCGCCGGCCGGCACCATCAGCCACACCACGCGCGGCACCGGCAGCTGGGCCAGCGCGTCGGCCAGCGAGGCGCTGACCTCGAAACCGCGTGCGGCAGCGGCGCTGCGCGCGGCCTCGCCCGGGTCCACGCCGATCACGCGGTGGCCGCCGCGGTGCAGGCGCTCGGCCATGTTGGCGCCCATGCGCCCCAGTCCAATCATTGCAATGTCCATCAATCACCTATGCTCGGGTTGCGAATGCGATGCCGACCCCGCCGCGCACTGTCGCAGGCGGGCGTCGATCCAACGGCGGTACAGCGTGGTATGCAGATTGTGCAGCCCCAGCTCGAAGGCGAATGGCGTCCGCGGATTGCGGTCGAGCAGGCGCACCACGTGGTAGCCCACAGGACGTATACCGCGTGGGTGCACATAAATCAGGAACCCCTGATAGAACGGATCGTCCAGCAAGGCGTCCAGTTCAGCAAGTACCGGCTGCTGGGCGGCCGGCAGCGCACGCCGCAGCGCCGGATCGCGCTCGAACAGCAGCCGCTCGAAGCGGCGGGCGCTGTTGCCGGGCAACTGCGCGGCCAGCTCCCAGATGCGTCGGTTGATGCGGTCATAGTGCGCAAAGCCGCCGTGCTCGCGCAGCACCTGCGCGGCGGCGGCGCTGACATCCACGATCACGAAGTTCTCGGCCTGGTTGTTGATGTCGTCCAGGTAGGTCTTGTCGAACACGTGCTCGATGAAGCCTGGTGCACCGACGAAGGCCTGGCGGCCGCGCTGTGAGGTACGCACCGCCTTGCCGTCGGCCAGGAACGTGCCGGCCTGATGCCCGAGCAGGATGCTGTCGGTGTCGTGCAGGGTGAGGAAGGTGCCGATGGACAGCTCACCAGGGCTGAACTCCACATCGAATGCAGCATCGCCGTACAGTTCGCGCTGGGTCGCCAACTGGGCCACCTGCCGCCCTACTCCGCATTCGCTGCGTACGTGCCCGCTGTAGAAGGCGTCCAGCGCGGCGCTGTTGCTTCCCGCCGGCTGGTAGCCGCGCCCGAAGCTTCGAAAGCCCCGCCAGCCTTGCGCACGACTACCGCCGATGCCGAAGCCGATCCATCCCAGCTGCAGCGCGGAGAAGCGATAGCCGGGGTTGTCCTGCAGTTGCGTGGTAGCGCGCTGGGTCGCCTTGCCCAGTTCAAAGGCATAGGCGCACACCGTGGCCGGATCATCGAACAGCGTCTGCAGGAAGGCCTGCCGTTGCGGCGCATTCCACTGCTGCGGCAGCCGCACGCGCAGGTCGCCGGCAGCGCGGGCCTCGGCCAGGTCACCGCGCTCGCAGACCGCGCCGCCGTGCACCTCGGGTGTCGAGGCGGAGGTGGTGCCGATCTGCCAGCCAAGCTCACGCAGCAATCCTTCGGTGCAGCCGGCCGCCGAAGCCGCAGGCACCATCGTGCCGAGCACCACGCTGACGAGCAGCCGACGCAGACGTTGCACGGCTATGCGCGCCGGCTCAGGCCTGCGGCGTGGGAACGTCAGTGGAAGGGGTCGCCTCCG
Organism: Pseudomonadota bacterium; assembly: GCA_023439425.1. GTDB lineage: Bacteria > Pseudomonadota > Gammaproteobacteria > Xanthomonadales > Xanthomonadaceae > Stenotrophomonas. Next base: position 3,159 of record JAEXNZ010000407.1, on the reverse strand, counting down.
GCACCGGCTCTGGCGGAGTCGGTACCGCCGCGGGGGTCGGAGGGGCCGGCGGCGCGGCCGGGATGGGGTCTGCCGGTGCCTCAGCGGGTGTCGGCGGCGGCGGAGTACCGGCAGCCGCAGCCGGCAGGTACTGCTGCAACCGCGCGAAGAAGCGGCGATAGAAGTCCGCGTCCTGCACGGTGCTGCTGGCCACCTTCACCAGCGAGTCGTCGTTGCTGCCAAACGGCAGCGACACCGAACCCAAGGCCCCGACGCCGACGCTGGCGGAGGTGGGGCTCTTCTTCAAGGCATAGCGGTCCTGCACCGCGCTGATGAAGACCAGCGCCTCGTCACCGCGCGGCGCGCAGGAAATGCGCAGCACCAGTTGTTCGTGCTCGTCATCGCGCGGCTGGAAGTTCTTGTTCGCTTCAACGGCATCGCTGCCGTAGCGGGCAATCGCGTAGCCCTGGCTGAGCAGCGTGCGGCGCGCGGCTTCGCACGCCGTCGCCGGTGAACCGGGCACGGTGCGCGAATAGGTATCGCCAGAGTCGAACGATTCGCGCAGCAGCGTGCTGTCGGCGGCGCGTCCGCCGCAGGCGCTGAGTGACACGGCCAGCAGGCCGGCCGGAAGTGCGTGGGACAGCCGCATGGGCGCTCCTGCAATAACGGAATCATCCCAGCTTAGTGAGGCCGGCGTATGCGCAGGGTCTAAATAGCAAAGGGCCGGCGCATGGCCGGCCCTTCGTTATCGGTTGGTTCACCCGGTCACGACCAACGGTCGTGACCTACCGGATTGACCCGCCGGTAGCGCACGACCGTTGGTTGTGCGTGATCCGTGATCAATCTGCCCAGCGGCCCACGGCGGTGGACTGCGGCAGCACCTGCGCCGACAGCGGGCGGTCCTCGGCCAGCAGATTCACTGCATCGGCCAGGATCGATGCCGATTCACGCAGCAGCGGGTCCGGGCGCTTTTCGGCAGCCTTTTCACGGGCGGCGTCCTTGACGATGTCGCGCTCGTTGCCGGTCAGGCCGTCGTCATTGCTGTCGTCGGCCAGCGGGTCCAGGTCCAGGCCCAGTTCCTTGCGGATGGCCTGGCGGTCCTTGCGCTGCTTTTCCTGGCGCTCACGCTCGGCACGACGCTCGCCTTCATTGAGCGAGATGTACTTCTTGGCGGCTTCGGTGCGGAACTGCTGCACGTCCTCGTTCCACCACTGGAATTCCTTGTCGGCGGCAATACGCGCGGCATGGCGGGTTTCCAGCTTGGGCAGCAGCGGGCCGAAGTTGCCGTACTGGGTGTGCGGCACGGCGGCGATGCGGGTCCACGGCAGGGCGTTGTCGTAGGTGCTTTCGCCGTACTCGGTGGCGTCCACGCTGGCCGGGAAGGCCAGGTCGGGCACCACGCCCTTGTGCTGGGTGCTGCTGCCGCTGACACGGAAGAACTGGGCAATGGTCAGCTTGACCTGGCCAAAGCGCTGGGTTTCGCCGCTGGGCCAACGGTCCAGATCGACGATGTTCTGCACGGTGCCCTCGCCGAAGGTGGTTTCACCAATGACCAGGCCACGGCCGTAGTCCTGGATGGCACCGGCGAAGATTTCCGAGGCCGAGGCCGACCCACGGTTGATCAGCACCGCCAGCGGACCGTCCCAGGCGACCGCTTCGCTGCGGTCGTTGTTGACGGTGACGCGGCCGCCGGATTCACGCACCTGCACCACCGGGCCCTGCTCGATGAACAGACCGGTGAGCTCAATGGCTTCGTCCAGCGAACCACCGCCGTTGTTGCGCAGGTCCAGCACCACGCCGTCGAGCTTGTCGTTCTTGAAGCCAGCCAGCAGCTTGGCCACGTCGCGGGTGGCCGAGGCATAGTCGGTGGCGTTGCGGCGGCGGCCTTCGAAGTCCTGGTAGAAGGTGGGCAGCTTGATCACGCCGACCTTGCGCTCAGGTTCGCCTTCCTTGCCGGGAATGGTGAGGGTTTCGCCCTTGGCGGCCTGTTCGGCCAGACGCACCTTCTGGCGGGTCAGCACCAGCATGTGGTGCTTGCCGTCGACGCCTTCCTCGGCCGGAATGAACTCCAGGCGGACCTGGGTGTCCTTCTTGCCGCGGATCTTGGCGACCACGTCATCAATACGCCAGCCGATCACGTCTTCGACCGGGCCGGACTTGCCCTGGCCCACGCCGACGATACGGTCGCCGGGCTTGAGCGTGCCATTCACTGCGGCCGGACCGCCGGCGATGATCTCGCGGATCACCACCATGTCGTCCTGGCGCTGCAGCTGCGCGCCGATGCCCTCCAGCGACAGAGACATCGCCTGGTTGAAGTTCTCGGCGGTGCGCGGGGTGAAGTAGTCGGTGTGCGGATCGACCGCGCTGGTGTAGGCGTTGAGGAAGAACTGGAAGACGTCTTCGCCCTTCAGTTCATTGACCGACTTTTCCAGCGTGGCGTAACGCTTGTCCAGCGTCTTGCGGATGTCGGCCGGCTGCTTGCCGGCCAGCTTCAGACGCAGCCAGTCGTTCTTGACCGACTTGCGCCACAGGTCGTCCAGTTCGGCGGTGCTGGCCGCCCACGGCACGTCCTTGCGGTCGTAATCGAAGCGCTCGTCACTGCTGAAGTCGAAATCCTGCTTGAGCAGCTTGCGCGCGTAGCCGACGCGCTCGCCCACGCGCTGCTTGTACACGGCGAACACCTGGAACGCCGGTTCCAGCTCGCCGCCACGGATGGCATTGGCGATGTTGGCCTCGAACGGGGCGAACTTCGTGATGTCGGCCTGGGTGAAGAACTGCTTGCTGCCGTCCAGCGACTCCAGGTAGCGCTTGAACACGTCCTTGGAAGTGGCGGCATCCAGCGCGCGCGGCCGGTAGGCGTAGCGGCTGTCCGAAAGCAGGCCATACACCAGCTTGGAGGTGGTGGCCTGGTCGGCTGTGGCGGCCGAAGGCAGCGCCGGCGAATCGGCATAGGCGGCCAGGGCCAGCGGCGCGGTCAGCGCCAGGGCCATCAGGAATGCGGGAACTTTAAGTTTCATCAACTTGCTCATGGCACCTTGCCAAGGGGGAGACTGCGTGCAGATCAGACAACACGACAGTGCCGAAAGTTGCGGCGGATTTCCAGCCTAAACCGAGGTCCGTATCGATTTGTGAACGGCGATGCGCCGTATCGACCAACGGTCGATACCTACCGGGTACGGT
>JAEXNZ010000246.1 GCA_023439425.1 Pseudomonadota bacterium | reverse complement strand
AACCACCGGGGGGGGGGGGGGCCCAACCCCCCCCCCCGACCGGGTTCCCCCCGCCTTGCGCCACCCACGCGTCCACCGCCTGCGTCACCACCGTCATTGGCATCGCCCCATTACCCAGAATCAGGTCATGGAACCGGCGGATGTCAAAGCGATCTCCCAGTTGCTGCTTCGCCTGCTCGCGCAGCTCCAGCAAACGCAGATGCCCCATCTTGTACGACGACGCCTGCCCAGGCTGCACCAGATACCGGTTCACTTCCACCCGCACCTCGGCCTCGGTCATGCCGGTTTTCTCCTGCATGTAGGCCATCGCCTGCTCCAGCGTCCAGCGTTTGCGGTGCAGGCCGGTGTCCAGCACCAGCCGTACCGAGCGGAACATTTCCGCCTGCAGCCGGCCCAGGTCGCCGGCCGGATCGTCCTTGTAGACCCCAGCCTCGGCCATCAGCTGTTCCGCATACAGCGCCCAGCCTTCACTGAAGGCACTGGGGTTGAGGCTGCGCCGCAGCATCGGCAGGTGCTCCAGGGTCTGGCCAATCGCAATCTGGAAATGATGCCCCGGTGCCCCTTCGTGATAGGTAAGCGTCGGCACGCTCCAGCGCGTATTGGCCTTCATGTCCCCCAGGTTGATGAAGAACGTGCCCGGGCGCGAGCCGTCCATCGCCGGCGGATAGTAGTAACCGCCCGGGGAGGTGGCCTGCATGTGCGCCGGTACTGGCTGCACCCGCAGCTTCTGTGACGGCAGCAGGCCGAAATAGTCCGGCAGGATCGGGTCCAGCGCACGCAGGCGCTTTTCGATGTCGGCCAGCACTTCAGCGCGGCCGGCGTCGCTGTCGGCATAGGTGTAGCGCGGGTCGGCGGCCAGCGCCTGCACGCGTTCGGCCCCACTGCCGTCTTCAAGGCCGAGCTGGCGCAGACGTTCGTCCATCGCCGTTTCCAGCCGGGCCACCTCGTTCAGGCCGATCTGATGGATTGCGTCCGCCCCCAGGTTGGTGCTGGTGTACCAGCGCAGCGCCGCATCGTAGTAGGCATCGCCCTGCGGTCGTGACCACATGCCGGTGTTGCCCGGATGCGTGGCCAGCAGCGCCTCGCTGCGCTCGAGCAGGCGCTGGTAGCCCGGGTTGACCGAGGTGCTGACGGCGGCGATGGCCTGCGCGACCAGCGCTGCGCGTTCGGCCGGCTTGATCGAGGGCACCTTTTCAAGCTTGCGCCGGAATGAGGTCACCCACAGGCTGTCTTTCGGGGCCGGTTCCAGCAGCGTGCGGAACTGGCTCGCAGCACCTTCCAGCGCGACTTCCGGCGGCACCACGCCGTGTTCGGCCTGCAGGTCAGCGTTGGCCAGCACCTGGTCCAGCTTCGGGCCCAGTGCGTTCAAGCGGGCGATGTAATGCTCGGCGCTGGTGAGGTCGGTCACCGCGTGTTGATTGTCGAAGAACTGCGGCAGGTTCACCGGAAGGCTGAACAACTGGTCGATGGCGTAGGTGCTGCCTCCCACCGGCAGCCATGCCGCGCTCCACGGCACCGCCATCAGGTCGAACTGTGACTGATAGAACCAGCGCGCCAGGCCGTCGCTGAGCTGCTGCTGTGCATCCAGCGGCGGACCTTTCCAGGCTTTCAGCGCGGCCAGATTGTCGGCCAGCATCTGCCGGTTGATCTCGCGCCGTTCCAGCGACACATCGGTGAGCTGGTCGGAGGTATCGCCTGCCGGTCCGCCATTGAGGCCCAGCAGCGTGCGCAGTTCCGGGTCGGCGTTGATTGCCGCCATGGTCTGCGCGTCCAGCAGGGTGTTGTAGGCGCTGGCCTCTTCGGCGGCGGTGGCCACCGGTTCGTCCTGGGCCAGGGCGATGCCGGGCGGCAGGGCGAAGCAGAGGGCAAGGCATAAGGCGAGGGCGGACGGACGTGGCATCACGGGCGGCGTTCCGAGCGGGCAGGTGGTTTGCAGCGTACCGCATGGTGGGGTGAAGCGTTGACAGGCAGGGCGCTTCACAACGGTGTGTCCGCCGGCCGGTCGGACACCTCCGTTCTAGCCTGCGTTACGCCGCAGACGGCCTGGGCGGAATGGGATCCGCGTGCACGTCCACGTAATGCACGTGCCTCACCTCACCGGTCGGCCCCTCCGGAATCACCGAACGCACCCGTCGCGGCGGCCCCACCAAGGTGACCTTGATCTGTCCCGGTCCGCCTTCAACCCGCACCCGCGAACCCACCGCGATGCCCATATGGGTCATCCACGCGCCATGCAGCAGCAGGAACGGCGCGGGCTTGTGCGGAAGATGAGGCGGGCGCAGCACGCTGTTGCAGCACTTGCAGCGTTCGGCCTTGGGCGTGGTGTCGTCGTTATCAACATCGTTGTTGCGCATACACAGTCTCCATTGTTCTGGAAGACCTCTCGCCATTGCGACGAGAGGGGTCGGGAGGTAAGTAGCCGTCCACTAGCGCACGGTGTGGCGTATTCCCCAAAAAAGGGTGTTGTATTAACCACCCTCCCGACTCGGGATGCGCGAACATTATGGCTAGTGGAAGGGCTACTAAACCCGGTGCAGACAGTGCGCCTTTCGCAATCGCATTGAAACAGGCAAAAACGACGTGTTTTGCGGGAACACGTGTGCGACAAAGGGGCTGTCGCGTCTGGCTCACCAAAAACGCGAAGCCTGTTCCACAATCGAAGAAATCAATTGAAGAAACGCGGTTGATCCATAGACGCCCGCCGCAAAACGTGCCGTGTCCGTTAACGAGCGACCTTGATTTAACCGAAGCTGCGCCGGGCAACACCCCGGCGAACAGCGTGACCGTCCTGCGCACGTAACAATTCCGTAGGTACCACGCCCTGCGTGGTACCCGCGCAAAGCGCGGCACAAGCATCCGAAGGCATCCCAACACCCAGGCCTGTGCGTATCCGACGTTGAAACACCAACGAAGCCGCGCGTCAGGTGTTCATGACCACGGAACGGAGAGCAGCCACGCAGGGCGTGGCTCTACGTGCCAACCCCATGATGAATCACGAACATCCCATCTGGGTCATAGCGCCGCTTCGCCTTCAACAGCCTCGGATAATTCGGACCCCAGAACGCCTGCTGCCAGTCGCGCTGGAAGAAGTCGCACTCTGAAACGTAGGTCGGCGCAGTAGGCAGCACCGCACGCAACGCGTCATACGACGCCTGCACCCGCTGTGCCCCGCGCTCGGCCTTCTTCTCATTCACCACACCACCACTACCGGCGTAGGCCGGATCACCGGCATTGCCGATCAACGCCAGCGCAAACGCATCCAGCACCGCCGGATGCATCGCAGTGTTTCGTGTTGCATCCAGCGCCTCCTTCGGTGCCCCGAACAGCCCCTTGTTGCAATGCAGTTCCACCGGCATGTGCGCGGCCGCCGTACAAATCGCCTTGGCTGCCGCATCACGCTGCGCATCATCCAGCAGCTTCGACGGCATCCACGCCGAGGCGTAGCCATGCAGGTACCACCCCACCTGACCCTGATCGCCCTTCCACAGCATATGAATCGGCGGCGAGCCAGCACGGGTATCGCGGGCAATGAACTGCGGCGCGTACTTTCGGAAGAACGCCGCGTCCCACATGTGCTCGGCGGGCAGGGCAGACACATGCAGTGGCTCAACGATGGAATACGCAGCGTTCTCACCCAACCACGCCACGAACGGAGCCCAGACTTCCTTCGCCTCGCGCTCGTTGATGCCCTGGAACACCATCGACACCTGCAGGCAACGCTCATCATCGAACCGCAGCTGCTCACCCCAATGCGGATTACACAGCGCATCGCGGTAGAAGCGCAGGCTGTGCGCCACCAGTGCCTGCCAGCTGGGCTCGTCGGCCGCCTGCACCTTCAGCCCGACACCGCCGAAGAAGTCGGGCAGGGCATGGGTGCGCAGGGTGATGCGGGTGACCACACCGAAGCTGCCGCCGCAGCCGCCCTTCAGGGCCCAGAACAGATCCGGATCCTGGTGAGCGTTGACCACGCGGAGTTGGCCGTCTGCGGTGGCTACCTCGGCCTCGAGCAGACTGGCCGCAGCCGTGCCATGCGCCTTGGAGAAACTGCCGAAGCCGCCGCCTGTGACCAACCCGGTCACCCCGACGGTGGTGCAGCCGCCGCCTTGCACGTAGCGCCCAGCGCGTGTGGTGACCGCATCGTAGGCGTGGATCCACATCGCACCGGCGCCGAGGCTGACCGCCGGCAGTGCGGCAGTCCCGCTCGGAGCGCCTGCGGGCACGAAGGCATCGTGCAGCTCCACCTGCTTCATCGCCCGGGTCCAGATCAGCAGGGAGTCCGGCGCACAGGAGGTGCCGTGGTAACTGTGGCCGCCGCCTTTCACCACCAGCCGCAACCGGTGTTCGCGGGCGAAGTTCACCGCAGCGACGACGTCGGCGCTGTTGCGTGCGGCGACCACCCGGGCGCTGGGCTGCGACAGCCACGCACCGTGGTAGCCGCTGGTCTGGGTCAGTGCTGGCTGGTCGCCGATGTAAAACGGGTTCTTGATCTGCGCGAGTGCTTCAGCGCGGGTGGTTTCGTCGGCCAGGAAGGGAGAGATCGGAGTGGAGAGCTGGCCGCCGACCTGTTCGGAGAGCGCGTCCCATTGCGCCTCGCTGGGCCAGCCTGCATCGCCGGGGCGCACCGTGGCGCGGGCAGGGAGGGCGTTGGACGCCATCGCGTTGGAGAGGGGTAAGAGGGACAGGCCCAGGCCTGCTTTCAGACAATCGCGACGATCCATGGCGCTGCTCCGGCTGAGAGGCGGACAGCATTGCATGTCCCACGCTCTGCGAACAGGGATCGACCTGCGCACGTGGTAATTCCCGTAGGTACCACGCCATGCGTGGTACCCGCGCGAGGCGCGGCGCAAGTATCCGAAGGCGGTGCGCCAAGCGGCAACGCGTTCCCTCCGACGTTTGGAAATGATCGAAGTCGGTGGTCAGGTTTTCATGACCCCGGAACGAAGAGCAGCCACGCAGGGCGTGGCTCTACGGTGCGGGCGATGCGCATCAACCGGGATTGGGTAACAATCCAGGTAATGGTTCCCTCTCTGTTCTGCATCGTGGTGTTCGCCGGCCTGCTGCATGCCAGTTGGAACGCCATCGTCAAGCGCGGTAGCGACACGCTGCTGACGACCCTGTTGGTGACTGGCTCGGCGGCGGTCATCTCGGCGGCGTTGCTGCCGTTCGTTCCGGCGATCGATCCGCGCAGCTGGCCGTGGCTGGCGGCTTCCACGGTGCTGCAGGCGGGTTATTACGTGCTGGTGGCGAGGACCTATCGGGTCACCGATATGAGCGCGTCTTACCCGGTGATGCGTGGATTGGCCCCGTTGCTTGTCGCGGTGGTGGGGGCACAGTGGCTGGGTGAACGCTTGCCTGCGCTGGCCTGGGGCGGCATCGGGCTGGTGTGCCTGGGGATTCTGAGCATGACTCATGGGGTGCAGCGTCGGCATCTGGCGCTGCCCTTGATCAACGCGATGGTGATTGCGACCTACACGCTGGTGGATGCCACCGGAGCGCGCCTGTCCGGGTCTGCGCCGGCTTACACGCTGTGGTTGTTCCTGTTGTCGGGCTTGCCGTTGCCGGTGTGGGCGCTGTGTACGCGGGCGAGGCAGCTGGGTGTGTATG
>JAEXNZ010000229.1 GCA_023439425.1 Pseudomonadota bacterium | reverse complement strand
CCCACCGGTGACCCTGACCAGTACCCAGAACGACCGCATCTGGTGCACATTCCCGAGAAGGGCGGCATGCCGCGTGACTTTGAGGAGCTGGGCGGCATCTGGATCATCTCCCAGGCACTCAAGGATGTGTTCGCTGCCGTGGATCCGCAGGCGTTTGCATTCGCCGCCTGTGACTTCACCCTGGCCGACGGTTCCACCGGGCCTCAGTATTACTTCTGCGACGTCATCCGCAGAGTGGATGCATTGGATGTGCCGGCCTCCCGGGTAAAGGTCAAGATCGACCGCAACTTCATCACCGGTGAGGACGAGCCGTTCTACAGCATTGCCGGAGGTGCGTCGCTGGTGTTCAAGAAAGACGTCGTGGGCACCGCGCACATCTTCCGCCAGCCGCATAGTGCACTCGACCCGGTCTGCGACCGTGTGATGCACGATGCCTTGATCCGCGCCAATCTGTCCGGCGTGGAGTTGCAGGACGCTTCAGCACTGTAGTCAAACCACCCCTGAAATGGACTTCTGAGCGGGAGTTTTACCCATGCCTGATACACCGGTTTTCCAGGCGCACCATCTGGTTGAGCAGGCGCTGTTCGAGAAGAACGCGCTGCTCAAGGCACTTGCCAAAGGTGGACACTTCGAGCTGGACGGCGCGTCCAACATTCTCAACTTGCCAGCCGACCCCGCCTTGGCCACCAAGTTGGACGTCACGCCGCATTCGGGTGGGCCACTCGGCGACTACTCCAAGGAACTTCGGAACGCGCTGAAGGAAATGGAAGAGTCTTCAGCGGGCCAGATTGCCTTGGGCAAGAAAGCCGCCACCGCCGACCAGCAAGCTGCCGCGCTCAAGTACATTGCCGGTCAGGTGGATGAGCTCACCGAGACAATGCGTGCCGGCCTGATCAATGGCGACTTGCTCACCAACGCGCCAGAAGGGATGACGCGCAAGCAGGCCAACAAGCAGATCCGCGAGTTCTTCAGCGACCGCGACGGGTACCGCGCCGAGCATGCCGAGCAGATCGCCGAACTGAAGACCATGCAGCCAGACGAACTGCGCTGGCGCGCCGTCACCCAGTCCGAAGCGAACATCAACCACGCACTGGACGTGATCGACCAGCCCGGCAGGACTGCATTGAGCAAGGATTGGGGTGGCCCGGCATCCATGGGCAACGCCATTGAAGAAGCCAATCATGCCGGCCGACTCCCCCTGACCGAGCCCACCGCCGCGCGCGTACGTACCAACTTCAACGCCGAAATGCCGTTGACAATTGCGCGCCCAGCCGCCACCCCAACGGTGCCGGAGCTTGCCGGCAATGTGGGCAAAACCGCTGCCAGCGAAGCGGGGGCGGCCGAGGTTGCCGCCACGCGTGGGCGGATCAGTGGTGCCGGGGTACTGACGGCTGCGGGCGTGGCGGCACTGGCGCTGGACTTTGCCGTGACCGGCCATCGCGTGGCTGAGCTCCGGTCGCAGGGCAATCAAACTGGCGCAGACTCTGCTGCCACCCACTTTGTGGGCCGCACGGTGGGTGGCTTTGGCGGCGGCTTCCTGCTGGGAGCCGGGTACGGTGCGCTGACCGGCTCATGGACAGGCCCGGGCGCCGTGATCACCGGCGTGGTCGGCGGCGTGGTCGGCGGTTTCGGAGGCGAGTACTGGGCCGACTACCAGGACAAGAAGGCCGTGTACACGCAGGTCGACCGCAGTGGTAATGAGTGGAGCCGCGACCCTGAGGACCCCAACAGTGCCTGGACGCGTTCCGTGCGCGCGCCCACGCCGGAAGGTGGATATCGCGAAACTCGAATGGTGGCTGCGGGCCGACTGGTGGATGAGCTCAACTACAAGTCCGCCAACGACGCGTACTCGCTGGGCCTTGCCAACCTGCCCGAGCCCAGGAATCCGTTCCGCCTCAATGCCAGCGCGGACAACGACCCGCCGCGCAGCGTGGAAGAAACCAGCCGTCACTACGTTCGTAATCCGACGAACGGGGAATGGAGCCTTTCCATCCACGAAGTCATCGACGGCCGCATCCCGCTGGACCGCACCGCTGCCGTGAGCGCAGAGCGCGCCTCGCAACTGGAATTGGACTCGCAGCGAATCATTGCCCAGAACGCGCTCAATACCCCCGAAGCCATCGCGGCGCGTTACCAGGTGGCCTACAACCAGTTTGGCTGGAACGACTTTGCAGCGATCGAGCCGGTACCCGGGGTGATAACCAATGCACAGACCCGGCCGCTGCCGCTGAAGGCCTCGGACGGCAACGAGTACACACTGGGCGGTGACGGCCAGTGGACCACCCCCGGCATGATCTACGGCACCAACGCCGCAGAAGGCAACATCGTTGAAGAGCTCAACCGCACCCGTCACAGCCAGGAAGCGGGGGTGCAGGAGATGTACACCATGGCGGAACTGGCTCGTGCCAACCCGACCCCGACTGAGTTCGGTCTGCGGGGACAGGTAACGGCCGCCTACCGCAGCGCCGGCATCGCCCGCACCCCCGAAGAGATTGACGCCGCTGTAACCGCGGTGAGCCAGGATCATGCGCGCGACATGAGCGAACGCATGCCTTACTACCTGCAGGTGCAGAAGGATGGATCGTTAGCCACCCTGGCCGGCAAGGAAGACGAGCGGATGGAGATCAGATCCGTCACCACGCCGGAGGAGATTGCGCAGGCGCACGCCCAGCGCGCGCCCGCACCAGCAGACACTGCGCCGGCCCCCCACGACAAACCCGAAGTTGACCACCGCCACAGCATGGCCCCACGCCCGGAAGACGCCGGGCTGCTGGAGCAGCTGCGCTCGTCGGTGGCCAAGCTGGATGAGAGGCACAACAAGGCGTGGGACCAGAGCAGCGACCGCCTGCTTGCCAGTGCCTATCGATTAGCAACCGAAGCCGGGTTCAAGCCCGGCGACAAGGTGGACATGGCGTTGAATGAAGCCACCGAGACCCGCGCCGCCGGCACCACGCTGTTCGTGATGCGCTCCGGACCAGGAGCCTCGCCAGACCCCGCAGCGAACCGGGCGCATATGCCGACCCAGGAAGCGCTGGCAGCAGCGCCAGAGCAGCAGTACGCAGCGGCCAACCAGCACCGGGATGCGCAGGCACAGGACCGCACCCAACAACTGGCACAAGCGCAGACGCAGGAACAGCAACAGAGAGACGAGCAGACCCGCCAGGGCCCAAGGATGGGGTGAGCCGGAGTCACTGGATCATTCGCGCAATCGGCCCCACCGAAAACACTGTCCGGGCTACCCGCGCAACCTGGTCAACCAGAAATCCCGTAGAGCTGGGCTCTGCCCGGCTGCTCTCGGCGCAATCAAAACCCGCGCGGCAACCCTAAACCCATCTAAGAACGAAACTTAAGAACGTCCGCAGAAGCCCGCTCTCGCCCCTTCATCGGACGAATGCGCGCAATCGATTCCGCATACTTGATGCGTGCAAGGTGCATGTCGTAGTTGGCCTGCATCTTCAACCAGAACAGATATGTAGTTCTGAAGTAACGCCCAAGACGCATCGCAGTGTCCGCGGTAACGCCCTTACGCCCCGCCATGATGTCCGAAACAAGCGCGGGCGAAATTCTAAGATCCGTTGCCAACTCATCGACAGAGATGCCTAACGGGTCCATGTACTTCTCGACCAGATGCTTGCCTGGATGCACGGGCACCAATGACGTGACGTTGTTCATAACGATTCACCGCTCACCGGCGATGCCTCCTCACTGAAAGCGCCGAGTGTAACGTTGGGATATCCGCGCTCTCACTGGTTCTTTACGTGAACGGCGCGTACCGAGACCAGCATGCCGTTGCTGTCAAAGGAAAACGCCGCCAGAACGGTTCGAGGATCCACATCGAACATCGCCTTTCCCTTGTCGTATCTGACCAAAAGAGTGCCTGGCGCATCGTCATAGATCAACACGCCCTTCAGGCCTTTGAATGCCTGAATCACTGCAATCTTCCGCGTACCCACAGGGAAGTTCCCGGCCACAGTGTCACTCACGTTGATCTTGTCGAATCCTTGCGGTTTCCCCGATGCAATAATCTCATCCAGCATCCCCTGCGCTTGCTGATTGGCATGGGTCGGTTTGGCACACGCAGACAGCACGAGGATCAGTGCTGCCCATACGACCCCATAGACAGGGTAGCGCCCACTCCCAAGGCCTATCATCGGCAAGAATCCTCCGCGACTGTTCAGATCGAGTTGCTCGCCCGAATCATTCATCACTTGGCTCCATTTCCAGCATGACGATCCGGCCGCAAGTCGGGGCTCCGCGATGGTCAACGGTGACGGCTACGTAAAGCGTCAACCCTGAATCCACCGGCTTGTGGAACGTAACCCGGCGATCATCTCCATACGTAGGTATATACATCTGGAAACCGTCAGCAAGCAGCGGCTTGCTCAAAGCATCGAAGCTCAAGCACGCCTCAACTGGACTGAGCACCAACTGCACCGAGTAGCCAGCAGCGGAAGGGGACCTCTTCCATACGGCCCATTCG
>JAEXNZ010000178.1 GCA_023439425.1 Pseudomonadota bacterium | reverse complement strand
CAACCACCACATACCAGGCCGGCTCCAGCACGATCGGGTGCAGGCGCTCACCCACCCCTTCGGCCCAGGCATTGCGCCCGCGCACGAACACCGGCACGTCAGCGCCCAGGCGCAGGCCCAGCGCAGCAAGCGCGTCCTCGTCCAGACCGGCACGCCAGAGCCGGTTCAGCACCACCAGTACGGTGGCCGCGTCAGACGAACCGCCGCCAAAGCCACCACCTGCAGGAACGTGTTTTTCGACGATGATGTCCGCGCCTTGCACGATATTGGCTGCATCTTTCAGAAGCCGCGCGGCGCGGACCGCCAGGTCATCCGCCTCGGCCACGCCAGCCAGCCCCTCGCCCTGCCGGCGCACCTGGCCGTCTTCACGCAGGCGCAGACCGATGCGGTCGCCCCAGTCCAGCAGGCGGAACACCGTCTGCAGCTCGTGGTAACCATCGGCACGGCGGCCGGTGATGTGCAGGAACAGGTTCAGCTTGGCCGGGGCCGGCCACCAGGACCAGCCCGCTTCGTTCAGGTCCGGCCGGTTCATGGCTGGGCCAGCGCCCAGCTGTCGACCAGCACCCGCACCTTGGCGTCGCCATTGACCGCTTCGATCCGGCGCGGCAAGCCGGGCTGGCCGTCCTGTGCCGGATACCAGTCCAGATACTGGATGTCCCAGCCCATCTGCCGCACCCGGCGGGGGCGGCCTTCGGCGTCGCGTTCGACCTGTTCTGCCGCAACGGCATCATCGGCCACCAGTCCACGCACCCAGTCCGGCAGCTGGTTCACCGGGATGTCCCAGCCGGTGGCTTCCAGCAGCAGCTGCTGCGCGTCTTCGCCCTCACGTGGCCCGCCATCCAGCCCCTCAAGCCGACCGCCCTCGTGGTGACTGTCGCCGGTCAGGGTCCAGCTCTGCCGGGTCACCGGTGCACTGAGCTGGATCACGTACTGCCGCGCCTGCTGCTGCCAGTCGATGCGACCGTTGCCGCCGTTTCGCCCCTTGTTGACCGCGACCCGGCCCTGGAAGCTCCAGTCCGGCTGCGCGCGCAGCGCGGCAACCCGGTCATTCTCGGCCTGCTGGGCCGCAGGCGAGACGCTTTCCACCACCGCCGAAGCGGCCGGGGCATTGCGCGGGCCCATCGACACGCAGGCCGACAGCGATAACGCCAGTGCCACGCCGGCCCCGGCCTTCAGGTAATGCATCGTCATACCCCGTACTTCTCGATCACGCGCTGCAGCGCGCGGTTGTCTGGATCCAGCTTGCGTGCCTCGTCGAAGAAGTGCCGGGCTTCGTCCTTGCGGCCCAGCACCCACAGCACTTCGCCCACGTGGGCGGCGATTTCCGCGTCCTTGGCCAGGGTCCAGGCCCGGCGCAGCTGCACCAGGGCCTCTTCGTTGCGGCCCAGGCGATACAGCACCCAGCCGTAGCTGTCGATGATGGCGGCATTGTCGGGTTCGGCCACACGCGCACGATCAATCAGCTCCAGCGCCTCCTGGTAGCGGGTGGTGCGGTCGGCCAGGGTGTAGCCCAGCGCATTGAGCGCGGCCACGTTCTCCGGCTCGGTGACCAGGATCTTGCGCAGGTCGGCTTCGGCGCGCGGCACGTCGTCGCGGCGCTCCCAGGCCAGCGCACGGGCGTACAGCAGGCCGTTCTCGTCCGGGTAGGCCGCCAGGCCACGGGCCAGCGCATCGAGTTCCCCGGGCAGATCGTTGCCACGCTGGCGCAGCTCGGCTTCCAGCAGATAGGCATCGCGGCGCGCTTCATCATCGACAGTGGCGTCGGACTGGATGGCGTGGACTTCCGCGAACGCCAGGTCGGTACGCCCGACCAGATACTGCGCGTTGGCCGCGCGCAGGCGCGCTTCGGCCAGCTCTTCACCGCCGGGCACGCTGTGATACCAGTCCACCGCCTCGGCCGGACGCTTGAGGTACTCGGCGATCTTGCCCAGCAACAGACGTTGGCCCGGATCCGGCTTGTTGGCCTGGCGCGACAGCTCGGCGTACAGCGCCGACAGCGCCGCGTCGTCCTTTTCCTTGGCCAGCAGCGACGCGCGCATGCCCCAGGTCTGCACGTCCTGCGGCCCCACCGCGAGCAGGCGCTCGGCGGCACGCGCATCGCCCATCGCGTCATAGGCGATGGCCACCGCATTGCGAAGTTCGGGATCCTGACGTGCCTTGGGTTCCACCGCTTTCAACGCCGCCAGCGCCTCATCCCGACGCCCGGACTGGAACATCTGGCTGGCATTGAGCAGGGCGACCCGCGGCTCACCCGGGAAGCGCCGTACCACTTCGTCGATCATGCGCCGCGCCAGCACCGGCTGGTCCATGCGCATGGCCAGGCGACCGAATTCCTGCCAGGCGTCGAGCTGATTGGGAATGGCGTTGGCCTCGACCAGCTCGCCCAGCACCTTCGCCGACACCGCAGGGTCGCGGCCGCCGCCCACCAGCGCCGCCAGCGCGAAGCGCCAGCCACGGGGATCGGGGTCGGCCAGCAGGGCAGTCAGTTCGGTGCGCGCAACCTTGAGTTCGCCGGTGCGCAGGTCCAGCGCGGCAGCCGCGCTGCGCTGGGCCAGCGAGCGTGGCGCGCGCGCCTCCCACAGTTTCAGGGCTTTGGCGGCGCGGACATCATCATTGGCCAGCATGGCGATGCGGGTTGCCCGCTCGGCCAGACCGGCATCGTCACTTCCGGCCTCGGCCGCCTCCAGGTACCAGCGGGCGGCTTCGGGCAGCTTGCCGGCCTGCAGCGCGAACTCGCCGGCCATGACCGGGGTCAGCGGGGCCGGCTCGGCCTGCCGGGCAGTATCCGGTGCTGCGTTCAGCCGGCCAGAGCCCGGCGCTACGTCGGCGGCGAAGGCTCCGCTGGCGGCCAGGGACAGCAGCAGAACGCTGGAGATGCGAATCAATGCGGGCATCGGGGGCTTATGGCCTTAAAATGACGACTTGAATGGCCAGCAGCTTATCGCAAGCAACTGAACAATGACCCTGTGGGTGCTCGGACTGAACCACCAGACCGCGCCAGTGGAGCTGCGCGAACGCGCCTCTTTTGGCGGCGACGCGCTGCCGCGGGCGCTGGCCTCGCTGCGCGACACCCCGCAGGTGGCCGAAGCGGTGCTGCTCTCCACCTGCAACCGCACCGAGCTGTACGCGGTGGCCGAATCCGGTGATGCCCTGGCGCAGTGGCTGGAAAGCCATGCCGGCCAGCTGCAGGGGTACCTGTACCAGCACGCGGACGCCGATGCGGTGCGACATCTGTTCCGGGTCGCCACCGGACTGGACTCGATGGTGCTGGGCGAGCCGCAGATCCTGGGCCAGGTGAAGGACGCCTGGGCCATCGCGCGCGACAACGGCCTGCTCGGCCAGCGCCTGGACCGGCTGTTCCAGCAGACCTTCTCGGTGGCCAAGCGCGCCCGCACCGACACCCGGGTCGGGGCCAATCCGATCTCGGTGGCCTCCACCGCGGTACGCCTGGCGCAGAACTCGTTCGCGCGGCTGGAAGACTCCACCGTGCTGCTGGTCGGTGCCGGCGAGACGATCGAACTGGCCGCGCGCCACCTCAGTGAAGGTCGCGTGCGTCGCCTGCTGATCGCCAACCGGACCCTGGCCCATGCGCAGGAACTGGCCAGCCGCCATGGCGGCGTAGCGCTGCCGCTGACCGAGCTTGAACGCCACCTGGGCGAGGCCGACGTGGTGTTCTCGGCCACCGCTGCGCGCGAACCGGTGATCACCCGCGCGCAGGTCGCCGCTGCGTTGAAAACCCGCAAGCACAAGCCGATGCTGCTGTTCGACCTGGCCGTGCCGCGCGACATTGAAGCCGCCGTGGGCGAACTGCAGGATGCCTTCCTGTATACGGTGGACGACCTGGAACGCGCGGTGGAAGACAACCGCCGCAGCCGTCGCGAGGCCGCCGCCGAAGCCGAAGCGATCATTGAACTGCAGGTGGCCCGCTTCGTCGAAACGCTGCAGGCCAATGCCCATCAGGCCCCGTTGCGGCAGCTGCGCGCCTACGGCGAGGCCACTCGCGCCGAGATGCTGGACAAGGCCCGGCAACAGCTGGCCAACGGTAAATCGCCCGAGGAAGTATTGGAGCTGCTGGCGCACGGCCTGACCAACCGCCTGCTGCACCCGCCGACCGCCGCCCTGCGCGCTGCCGCGCTGAGCGGCGATACTGAACTGACCCGCGCTGCCGAGCGCCTGTTCCCGGCCAAGCCGGGGTATCAACACCCTGTTGTGAGGAATGATGACGCCGACCCTGCGCCGTAAGCTGGAAGCCCTGGCCGAGCGCCGCGAGGAACTTGAACGTCTGCTGGCCGACCCTGCAGTGGTCAACGACAACGAGCGCTTCCGCAACTTCTCACGCGAGTTCGCGCAGCTGGAACCGGTCGCCACCGCGCTGGCCGACGAAGCGCGCGCCCATGCCGACCTCGCTGCCGCCGAGGCCATGCGCGCCGACCCGGACCTGCGCGAGCTGGCCGATGAGGAAATCTCTGCCGCCCAGCAACGCCTGCAGGAACTGGACGGCACCTTGGCGCTGCTGCTGGTGCCGCGCGACCCGCGGGATGACAGCAACCTGTTTCTGGAAGTGCGCGCGGGGACCGGCGGCGATGAAGCGGCCATTTTTGCCGGCGATCTGTTCCGCATGTATGCGCGCTTTGCCGAACGCCAGGGCTGGAAGGTCGAGATCGAATCGGACAATCCGGGCGAACATGGCGGTTACAAGGAAATCGTGGCGCGCGTGGTCGGGCGCGGCGCGTTCTCCAAGCTGAAGTTCGAATCGGGCACGCACCGCGTGCAGCGCGTGCCGGCGACCGAGTCGCAGGGTCGCATCCATACGTCGGCGGCCACGGTGGCGATCATCCCCGAAGTCGACGATGTCGATGAGGTGGTGATCAATCCGGCCGATCTGAAGGTGGACACGTTCCGCTCGTCCGGCGCGGGCGGCCAGCACGTCAACAAGACCGAGTCGGCGATCCGCATCACCCACGTTCCGACCGGTGTGGTGGTGGAATGCCAGACCGAACGAAGCCAGCACGCCAACCGCGACAAGGCGATGAAGCGTTTGAAGGCCCAGCTGCTCGACACCGAACGCAGCAAGCAGGCCGCCGCACAGGCCGAGAGCCGTCGCCTGCAGGTCGGCAGCGGCGACCGCAGCCAGCGCATCCGCACCTACAGCTACCCGCAGGGCCGGATCACCGACCACCGCGTGGAAGGGCTGACCCTGTACGACCTGCCCAACATCATGACCGGTGACCTCGATGCCCTGGTCAACCGCCTCAGCCACGAGCACCAGGCCGACGAACTGGCCCGGTTGTCCGAAGGCTGACCGGTGTCGGCCTGGCAGCAGCGTCAGCAGTTGCAGCAGGCGCTTGCGCGCCAACCGGGCGACTTCGTGGCCTGGGTCATGCTGGCCGATCTGGAACTGGAAGCAGGCGACCTGCGCGCCGGCGAACAGGCCGCGCGGCGTGCGCTGCAGCTGCGCCCCAACCATCCGGAAGCGCTGGCGCGGCTCGGGCGCGTGGCCTGGACGGCCGGCGCGCACGCCGATGCTGCACGCCTGCTCGGGCAGGCCTCGGCGCTTGCCCCTGAACACCCGGGCATTGCACTGTGGCTCGGCCACGCGCTGGAAGATGCCGACGACGCCGAAGGTGCCGCTGCCGCCTACCGCCGTGCGCACACCTTGTTGCCTGCTGAACCCTATATCGCCGCCCAGCGCCTGGCCTGGCAGCGCCGGCTGTGTGACTGGCAGGACGTCGACCGCCTGGCAACGCAGGTGCGCGCAGCGGTGGCCGCAGGCAATGGCGTGGTCGAGCCGTTCGCGTTTCTGAGCGAAGACGCCAGCGCCGCCGAACAGCTGCGCTGCGCACGCACCCGCGCCGCCGCCGTGGCGGGCGGCATTCGTCCGCTTCCCGCTGCGCGGATACGCGCGCAGGGTCCACTGCGGATCGGCGCGCTGTCCAACGGCTTCGGGGCCCACCCCACCGGCCTGCTGACCGTGGCGCTGTTCGAGCAGCTGCGACTGGATCCTGCCCTGCAGGTGCACCTGTTCGCGCTCAATCGCGATGATGGCAGCCGCATCCGCCAGCGCCTGCAGCAGGCGACCACGTTGCACGACGTGGCCGGCCTGCGCCATGAGGACACCGCCGCGCGGATCCGCGCACAGGGCATCGATATCCTGCTGGACCTGCGCGGCTGGGGTGGCGGTGGTGCGCCGGAGGCGCTGGCACTGCGCCCTGCCCCGCTGCAGGTGAACTGGCTGGCCTATCCCGGCACCTCCGGCGCGCCCTGGCTGGATGCGGTCATTGGCGATGGGTTTGCCCTGCCGCCCGCACTGGAACCGCATTACAGCGAACGCGTGCTGCGTCTGCCGCGCGCGTTCCAGCCCTCGGACAACACCCGGGTGCTGGAACCGACCTCGACCCGCGCCGCCTGCGGACTCCCGGAACAGGGTGTGGTGTT
>JAEXNZ010000099.1 GCA_023439425.1 Pseudomonadota bacterium | reverse complement strand
ACATTTTTGGCAACATTTGATGTTGTCCCCCGCCCCCCCCCCCCTGGCCCCCTTCGCTGTTGGTTCCAATCCTGCGACCGGTCTTCGCCAGATGCGTTCAAAGGTGAAAGTCGCATTCACGCGGCGTCATGCCTCATGCACACTATAGTAACGCTCGCAACCGCGTAGGCAGTCCAGCATGTACGTGCTTTCCGCTTCAGATCTCGCTGCCAAATGACTTCAGAGCCCTCTGCGCCGTTCCGTCTTCAACGGATCCGCGCCCTCTTGGACCGCACCGGCGGCCTCGGCCGAGTGGAAACTCTGAAAGCGAAGTGCCCGTGCTGCCAGGCATCTGGCACCTTGGCTCCTGGGGCCGGCCTTCAGCTAGACGAAGCCGGCGCAACGTTGACCTGCCAGTGCTGCTTCTACACCGGCGAAGTGACAGCCCGGCAGCTCAGGCTTTGCTGGGAAGAGCAAAAGCGGCATGACCGCCTATTGATCCAGAACGGTCTACCGGTTCCCAAGGATTGATGCGTGCTTCGGGCCAAGCCTGGCCCCGGAAGCGCGGACGAGCTGAGGGAGCAGCCGCTTCGTGTCCGCGCTCCCGGGTGGAAGCTGCCAGGGTGCGGCGTCGGATGCCTCCCCGCACTACCTGTGAGTCTGGGATCGGGAAGGTTAAGAACGTGAGACGGACCAAGGCTGCGGCATGATCAGTGGAGGTAGGGCCGCACCAAGGATCCGATCCGATCAATGCCGGTGGGTAGCTGCGATATGGCCCCCCCTCGCCGAGCAGCCAGCCCACGCCAGTCGCTAGACCTCGTGAGCTTCAGCTCGTCCTGCTCAACAGCTATCCAACGTATTGACCAGTAGGGAAAGCGACGGCTGCCGCCGCGAGCGCGCCCCAACTCCATGATTTCGGTGTGGCTTGTCGAATTCAGTATTCTCGAATACGCCAGCGCGAGCCCATCCTCAGGCCCTTCGATGTATTGCAGAAACTGCAGTCCATCCGTCAGCAGCACGCCAGTGACCCCAGCGATTTGATTGTGTTCCGAAGCGTCTTTAACTAAGGCGTCAATCTCACTTACGGTCAGGCCAGGAAGTACCTGACTGACATAAACCAGAGAATGCAGGGCCATACCTGTCTCCTGTTGTAGCCCCTGAGCGTTCAGTCTAGCCACTGCTGCGGTTCCCTGAACGTGAAGGCTCACCTCGGTGGGCGACACGGCAAACAAGGGGCCGCCGGGGCGGCCCTGATAGTCATAGTTCCGGTAGCCCAAGCATTCGGCGCATTGACGTGAGCAATACCGTGGTGGTCCTGGCCATAGCGTGCTGGTCGCGGGTGAGCTCGTCGTACATTTTCAGGACATCAAGCGGGATCTGCCCCGAGCGCCCCGCCCTGTATGCCTCCATCGCAACGACTTGTACGCGGTGGCGATCGTCTTCCATGCCCTTCTCCAGTGACTGGCGGCGTTGGTGCCGCCCTCTGGATGTCTTGCGATCCTTGTCGATGCCGGTTGCACCAAAAGCAAACCCCAGCCCTTGGTCTGGGTCATCCGCTCGCTGCCGTGCTTCACCCTTGGCGACTACCTGAACGTCCTTCGTGTCCATCAACTCCTGCCCCCTGTTTCAGTAGCGTCGGCAACACCGCCGACGCTTCACCATGCATCCATGCAAGCACATCGCTGACCGAGTCAAAGTTACGGCACTACTTCACTGTTCAGCCTTGCTGCCAACTTCGGGTTCAACACGATGCCGTTCTCGGCCTTTGCGCTATAGCGCGCGCGGCCGACTACCACTCGATTGAGACTTGCCGAGTCAATTGCGACTTGTGGCCACGCCTTGTTGAAGGCGCGGATCTTGGCCAGAGCAGCGGCCTTTGCCTCCGGGTCACCATTGCGAACAGCCATCGCAAAGGCGTTGCGGAGGGAGTCCTTCCGGTTCAGAACATGCTGTTCATAGTTCTTCAGCGACCTGGTCGTTTCGTACTGACGCGACACCTTCTCGGGCGAGAAGCCGTTGGCCTGCAGGATGATCTCGTAGGGAGAAAGATCCTCCACCACCGGGTCTCCTCGCAGCGTGTTGACGCCCTGCGTGGCGTAGCGACCAGCCTTGAGCACGTCCTTGAGGCCCTTCGGCAGCATGGTTTCGACGCCGCGCAGGGTATGGCCCTCGTCGATCTGCTGTTTGCCCACCAGCACGTTCTTGAGCACGCCGCCCATGGGCCCAGCCGCCTGCTCGAGCAGGTGGTTGAACATGCCCCTCCCATCGAGCTCACGATCAGCGTCGCGGATCCAGAGACTGTCCAAGCCGACGCGGCCGGAGATGTTTGCCCCGGTCAGCTTGTCGATCGGCCCGTTGAGCAGGACGTCAGCTGCGCCGCGCCCCAGCATGTTGCCCAGGAACGCACGTAGCTCAGTTTCCGCACTCCACGGTTCGTCGTCGTCTCCGAACGTCGCCTGGATGCCATCCAGCGCGCCCATCACCATGCCCATCATCGGCAGGCCCAAGGCCCCGGAGAACAGGGAACTCATGCCCATGATGCCCACCAGGTTGCGCCGTGCGATCTGGCGCACCTCGGGATCCTGTCCCTTCGTGGCCTGCCACACCATGCGGCCCAGCGCCCAGGTCATGTTGAGGCTGTATTGCCGGAACATCAGCAGGACCTTCGCGGTACCGCTCTGCATGAACCGCGCACGGTTGGCGTTGCTGTAGTCGAAATGCGTGTCGAAGATGGCGTCGCGCGCGAACTGAACGGACTCGTCGAAGGACTTCCCGTCAGCCCGTGCCAGGCGGAAGGCCGCCATGCCGGTTGCCTCGCGGTTGACCACTTCGGTCTTGTGGAAACCCCACCCGATGATTTCCATGGCCTTGCTCCAGGCCGGGTTGTAGCCGGCCATGCCGCCCTCGGCGATGCCGGCGAGGTTGTGCGCCTGGGTCTTGTCGATCGCGCCGGCCGCCTCGAGCGCCTGGTAGGCGCGCTGCTCGTCGGGGTCGGTCAGGGTCTTCTGGATGTTCCCAACTGTCCTCACTGCATCCTTGCTGGCTGCCAGCAGGTAGTTCATGGCTTTGACCGCGCCGTGCCTGCTGGCCAGGTATGGGTATGACACCAGGGCGGTCTGGGTCACGTTGACAAGGGCGGCGGCAGGGGTTGCACCCAGGTAGTACGTGAAGCCGAACGAAGAGACCAGGTTCGTCAGCGCCGAGTCCGTCGGGTTCATGATCCAGTCGTGCCGGCGGCCCAGTTCTTCGAGGATGGCATCGCCGGCGGCTATACGTCGCGTGTCACTACCCGGGTCGCTCTGGTTCTGCTTCTGCTTGTCCTTCAGGTCGGCCAACACGCCCTGCAGCTTGTGCGCAAATCGCAGGCGGGCCAGCTGATGGGAGCCGTGGTGCATGTTGTAGGCAAAGGCGCGCACGGCGTCCGGGTCAAAGCCGGGGACCGCTTTCCGGTGGATCTGGTGCTTGCGCATCGACAGTTCCGGCATCGTCTCCAGGTAGAGCTGGTAGATCTGGTCTTGGACCTGATCGGAAACGTTGGACTTCCGCAGCTGGTCAATAACATCTGCGACAAACGTGCCACTTGGCGCGTCGGAGGCCTTGCCTTGGGACTTTGCCCCCTTGGCTTTGACGGTCCAGCCACGCCGGACCAGGTCTTTCACAGCCCGCTCCTGGTCATTGACGTTCTCGAACATCAGGTAGGTGCTGGTATCGCTCTTCTCCGCGGCGATGAAGAAGCGGCCAAACCGCTGCAGCGGGAAGTAAACGCCCTGCAGCCGGGCGGTCTCGAACTGTTCGCGAATCTTGTGCACGAGCATGCGACGGCTACTGTCAGTGAACACACCGGTGAGGTCATCCCCCTTCAAGTCCTCAAATCGCTGAACCAAGGCCTCTTCCACGGCGTCGGAACGGCTGCGGTATGAGTCGCGGAACTGGGTGTAGATCGAGCGAGCCTCAGGGCCCATGTGCGACCACTGTTCCACCAGTGGCGCGTACTGCTGCCGGCGGCGCGGCTCCGCCTGCAGGAGCGCCTTCAGGGCCTTGATCTCGTTAATCATGTTGGCCTTGCTGTCGCCACTGCGCTCGCGCATCTGCTGCTGTTTGATCTTGATCGCGTGCGTGATGTTTTTGCGGTTCACCTCATAGAGCTTCTGCTGCCCTGGCATGCGGAACTGCAGGGGCTGGTACTCGGTTGAGGGATCCACGCCGTCGATCGTTGCCTGGTGCATCAGGTCGAACAGACGCCGGCTCTCCGCTCGGTTCTTGCCGGCCCACTGCCGGGCACCTTCAACGACAGCCTCCGCCTCTGCCTGCAGCTTGTTCCGGTCTGCCTGCATCTTAGCCAGGTAGTGCGAGTTGTGACTGATGTTCTTGAAGTAGTCCCCACCCAGCTCGGTGAGGTGCCGCGTTGCCAGTGCGCCCAGCCACGTGGGCCGCAGACTGTCCTTGAGCTTTGCAGGGGTTGCGTCGAGCAGCATCTGTTTTGCCCGTGCCAGCACGCCCTCGGACTGAACGCCCATCTGAATGGCATCGATGTCGGCCAGGGCATCCGCCGGCGGCATGCTGAACAATCGTCCACGCGCCGCGCGGGTCAGTTCGGCACCGTTGGGCAGCACGACGCTCCAGGTGCGCGGCCCGCTCTCCACCGGATCCACCAGCACCTGGCCACCGGTACGCTCTGCTTCAGCGCGCGCCGCGCCGGCGGTCAGGAAGTCGGCCGGCCGGCCGCGTGCGTCGGTGAGATACCACTGATCGTCACGGCGGACGAACCTGCCGCCCTCGCGCTCGACGAAGGCTTCGCCACGACCGTCAATCTGCGGCTGCGCAAAGGCATAGGAGCGCACCATTTCGCGCTGCACCGGAGCCGCAGCGCCGGCGCGCAGGAAGCCGTCGGCTTGGCTCAGCAGGTCGCGCACGTCGCCCTCTGACCACCTAAGCGATGGCATCACCCTGCGCAGGAACCGGCGCACCGCCGCAATGACACGGCTGGTGAAACTGTTGCGGATCCCCCGCTCTGCCATGACGGCGATCGCTTCCTTGGCAAACGTCTCGCGATCGACCGTTCCGTAGCGCCTGGTCACATCTGCCAGGACCGACTGCAGCGCCGCGCTGCCCCGCCCCTCGGCGGCCAAGCTGTCGATCGCATCGACGATCTGGTTCCAGTCCTTGGGCCCCACCACGGACTCAACGCCGTAGTGGCCAATGGCCTCATGGGCGAGCACCTGGGCGAAGCGTTCCTCAGTGGCGATGTTGCCGCTGTTGATCCAGACCGTGTCCCTGCCGGCATACACGCCCTCGGCGCGCTGATAGCCGGCGTCCGCCTTGGCGCTCGCCGGGAAGTCTTGTGCCGAGCGGACCACCACCACGTTGGGCGCATTCTCGCCCCAGTGCTGAGTCAGATCGGTCTTGAGCTGCAGCGCGCGGTCGAAGTCCAGGCCGCCGCCGGCGGCCGGGGCGGCGAATCGATTTACCCGCCCGCCGGGCCCAGGTGCTTCAGTTCCGGATCCTTGGCCAGCTGCTCCTTCGCCCACTGCCCGGAGGCCCGATACTCGGCCTGCAGCGACGCGATCTCGGAGGGCGTCAGCATCGAGACGTCCCCTGTCGAGGGTGAGGATGGTGCGGGCTTCGGACTCGGTGAGGCCTTCGAAGCCGTAGCCGAACTGGTCACGCCACCAGGGTTCGATTGATCCGAAGCGTTCACGGACGTCGGCAAGGCTCTGGGAGTTGAGTGCGATTCTCCGCGAATAGTCCTTGCCGGTCAAAGCAGTGGCCAGCACGACCTTGCCGCCGTTGTCCTCGATGTGGGTCTTGAGCTGGGCCAGGGTGCCGCCCTGAGTCAGGGTGTCATCGATGAGCAGATAGTCGCGCCCGGCCTCGACCTTGCCGGTGAACGGGGGCTGGTTGGCCAAGCGGTGCAGCGCATCGCCGCCGCTGCGATTGACCTTCGCAGCCTGGACGATGTCCTCCGACACCTGCAGGCCCAGCCGCGCCGCCAGCACCTCCGCCGCCATCCGCGGGACCCGGTTGTTGCCCGTCGCCTCCCGGGACTGCACGGCCACCACCAGCGGCTTGCTGCCTTCCGGCAACGCAGCACGCACGTTTTCGACGAACTCTGGGGTGATGACGTCACGGGCCACGCGCAGGGCTGCCGTGTCGTCCCCCGCCTTCGCCGCTGCGTAGTCCGCGTGAGCGCTCAGGTGGCCAGGACGGTGTGCAGTGACGACATCAGGGAAATCGGCATCCCACCCACGCCGCGAAAAGAGCGGATCCGACCGCCCCGCAGCGTTGTCCGCTGCTGCCGCGCCAGCGGCTTGCGGGCCGCCCTCAACGGGCGACGACGTCGATGGCTCGGGGCTCGGCTCTGGCTTTGCTTGGCCTTCCTTCTTCGCAGCTGCGGCGGAAGCCGATTTGGCGTCCCTTCTCGCCTTCCGTTCGGGCTTCCCCAGCACGGAATACAGATCACGCGGGGGCGGGCTCGTGCTGTGCCAGCGCGGGCCTTCGCCCGGAACAGCGTTCCCGTCCTTGTCGACCATCTGCACCTTCACCTGCCAGCGCGGATCCTTGCCTGGGGGCCGGAACTCAATCACCCGATCCCGGCTATTGCCGTAGGAGTTCACGATTCGACCTGGCTGGAAGTAAGCACCCAGCGTGCCGATGTCGTCGCGGACGTACTCGGGGGATCCGGCTTTGATGCGAACCTTCGGCGTGTACACGGTGCCGCTTTCCACCACCGATGCCGTCTGCGC
>JAEXNZ010000098.1 GCA_023439425.1 Pseudomonadota bacterium | reverse complement strand
CGTGTGTGGCGGCACCGTCGCGTTCAGGCGCGGCGGCTTCGTTGGCCGCTGCGGCCAATGCAACACCGAGCATTACCCGCGCGTGGACCCGGCGGTGATTGTGGCGGTGGAAAACAATGGCCGTCTGCTGCTGGGTCGCCAGGCCAACTGGGCTCCGCGTCGGTATTCGGTGCTGGCCGGGTTCGTCGAACCCGGCGAATCGCTGGAGCAGACCGTGGTCCGTGAAGTCTTCGAGGAAAGCCGGGTAAGGGTGCGGGAATGCCGTTATCTGGGCACCCAGCCATGGCCGTTCCCGGGCGCATTGATGCTGGGCTTTGCCGCCACCGCTGAAGACGATGTGCCGTGCGTGGACGGTGAACTGGAAGACGCGCGCTGGTTCAGCGTGGACGAGGTCGGGGCCGCGCTGGCCCGGGATATCGAAGACGACGGCGAGGGCATCCGCCTGTCGCCGCCGATCTCGATATCGCGCAGCCTGATCGAGCACTGGTACCGCAGCCAGGTCGCCTGAGCGGCGGCCGCGTTGCCGCTACCTGAACACGCGACGCGGTACATTACCTGTGACCCGGGGAATTTCCGGGTCGCACGGCATAGTAGCGCTCAGTCACGAGCCGGAGGCCCGCATGTTCACCACCTTGGTCGCTGTCCTGGTCGCGCTCGCCCTGGGGCATGTCGCACCGGCCGCAGCGGTCGCCCTGCGGCGTTTCTCGACCTTCCGCCACTGGCTGCAGTGGCTGGACCGGCAGGGCGGTGGCCAGGCCAATGAACACCGCGGGTTCTGGCGGGGCCGGCACGGCTGGGTGGTGGCGGTGCTGCCGTGGGTGCTGCTGCTGGCGCTGCTGCAATGGGCGCTGCATGACCGGTTGTATGGCCTGCCTTCATTGCTGCTGGGCATTGCTACGCTGGTGATCTGCTGGGGCCCGCGCGACCTCGACCGCGACATCGAAACGGTGATCGACGCCGATGACAGCCACACCCGCCACGCGGCCATTGCACAGCTGCAGTCCGCGGGCGGGAGCCTGCAGGAGGATGTCGGTTCGCTGGTCGAGGCCACCGTGCTCAACGCGCTGCGGCGCTGGTTTGCGGTGCTGTTCTGGTTCCTGCTGCTGGGTCCGGCCGGCGCGCTCGGCTACCGCCTGCTGGCCTTGCTGGCAGTGGGGCCGATGCGTTCGCTGGCCACGGTGGAAACCGTGGTCGGTGCGCGCCAGGTGCTGGGCTGGCTGGAATGGCCGGTGGCGCAGCTGATGTCGCTGTCGATGGCGCTGGTGGGTAACTTTGATACCGCCTGGAAGGCCTGGCGCGAGGCGCATGGCAACCAATGGGCGGCGTCCACGGTGTTTCTGGGGGCGGTGGCGCGGGCCAGTGTCAGTGCCGAACTGCGCGAAGACGCGCACGATTACAGCGAAGCCGGCATGGTGCCGGTGTGGCGGCGCCTGCCAGAACTGCGTGATGCGATGAGCCTGGTGTGGCGCATGCTGCTGCTGTGGATGGCGGCGCTGGCGGTGCTGGTGATTGCGGGCTGGGTGACGTAGAGCCGGGCTTGCCCGGCTGACGCGGTCTATGCCGCGCCCGGTGACAACCAGACAAACGGCATCCAAGGCAGATTGCGCAACACTGCATACCCCACCAGCACCACCAGCCAGAACATCGGGGCGGCTAGCACCCGCATCAGCGGGTCCAGCGCACGCGGACGCCAGCCGGCCATGTGCAGCAGCATCAGCAGCAGGAACGGCAGCGAGATCACCAGCAGCGGGTTCATCGCCATCGCACCGGGCAGGTCGAAGTGCACCAGCGAATAGAGGCAGCGCGTGCTGCCGCAGCCGGGGCAGTACAGCCCGGTCAGTGCGTACAACGGGCAACCCGGCAGCGGACTGTTGCCGGCATACGGATTGACGTGGCGCAGTACCACGGTGGCACCGACAGCGAGGCCGGCGGTGATGGCCAGCGGAGCCCAGCGTCGGCCGGTCGGACGTAAGTTAAGTAAGGGCATGACGGCAGAACGGCCCGGGCAGGTCACCCACCAGGGGTGCCGGACCGGGCCGTCCTCAGTGCGATCAGTAGCCGCCGCTGGCTGCGCCGCCGATGCCCATCATCACCACCAGCACGGTGTACAGGATGCCGACGACGATACCGGCGATGGCCGAGTAGATGGCCCACTTCTTGGCCTTTTCCGACGAATCCTGCGCACCGGCGATGTCACCGGCGGCCAGCTTGCCGTTGACCTGCGCGGCATAGACGATCGACACGATGCCGCCCGGCAGGCAGCAGAACAGGGTGGCCAGGATGGCCCAGACCAGGTTGTTGGGGACTTGCGGGGCAGTGGCGTTCATGGGTGAAGCTCCATTTTCTCGGGTGGGTTTAAAAAAAGTGAATCAAAGCTCGGACAGAGCGCCCAGCGCAGCCAGACCGCCGAACAGACCGAACCACAACAGCAACAGCACCGGACCGGCCAACGCCGACGCCCAGGCCCAACCAGCGGCCTTGCGCGAGGCGGCGAACGCACCTGCCACATCGCCTGCTGCCCGACGGCCATCGACCTGCGCGGCATAGACGATTGACACCACCCCCAGCGGCAGACAGCAGAACAACGTCGTCAGGATCGCCCACACCAGGTGGTTCGGAACGAAGACGGCTGATGAAGGTGGTGTTGGCGGGTGATTCAAGTACTGCTCCATTCCTTTGGTGGTCCGACGGCATCGCCAAAATCCCGTCAGACACCCCCTATGGGGCGGTAATCTACCCCATGTTGGCCCCGAATGTATGCGTTTACATGGCGGAAAGCGTCAAATTAAGACGTTCCCTACCCAAGTTCGGCAGCGTATGGCGACTCAAGCCTGCCCGGCCCGCAGCGTACGAACCAGCGCTTCCAGTTGCGCCGCGTCGGTGCTGGCTCCATCCACCGGCGGTCCCGCCGCCACCTCGATGTGCGCGCGGAAGCGGCGTGGCACGCGCATGCGCCCCAGCCGGGTATCGCGCCGGCTCCACATGCTGTCCCACATGCCGCGCAGCGCCATCGGCACCACCGGCACGGACCGGCGCTCCAGGATCTTCTCCACGCCCGACTTGAAGGCCGCCATCTCGCCATCGCGGGTGAGGGCCCCTTCCGGGAAGATGCAGACCAGCTCGCCCTCGGCCAGCGCCCTGTCCACCTCGTCGAACGCCGCCTGCATCAGCGCGGGGTCTTCGCGCGCGCCCGCAATCGGAATCGCCTTGGCGGTGCGGAAGATCCAGCGCATCACCGGAATGTTGAAGATCTTGTAGTACATGACGAAGCGCACAGGGCGCGGAATCGTCGCCGACAGGATCAATGCATCCATGTAGCTGACATGATTGCAGACGATCAAAGCCGCGCCGTCATCCGGCACATTGGCTTCAATGCCATGCGGGCGCAGCCGGTACAGCGTGCGCACCATCACCCAGCTGAGGAAGCGCATCAGGAATTCGGGGACGATGGTGAAGATGTAGATCGCCACCACCGCGTTGGCGATCGCCAGCGCCAGGAACAGCTGCGGAATCGTCCAGTGCAGGTATTTCTGCGTGGCCAGTGCGATCAGTGCCGCACCGACGATGAAGCCGGAGTTCTGGATGTTCAGCGCGGCGAACACGCGCGACATCTCCGATTTGGGCGTACGGCTTTGGATCAGTGCGAACAGCGGCACCACAAAGAAGCCGGTAAACAGACCGATGCCGACCAGATCAACGATGATGCGCGCGCTGCCGGCGGCCGCAATGAAGGCCGGCACGCTCAGGCCGGCCGCCGTGGCCTCACCGGCCCGTGCGAAATACAGGTCCAGCATGAAGGCGGTCATGCCGAACGCACCCAGCGGCACCAGGCCGATTTCCACGGTTCGCCCGGACAGCTTCTCGCACAGCAGCGAGCCGACCCCGGTACCGACCGAGAACAGCGCCAGCGCGAAGATGTACAGCGTGGGTTCGCCGCCCAGGTTGACCACCGCATAGGTGGGCAGCTGCGAGGTCAGCAGGGTGCCGACGAACCAGAACCACGACACGCCCAGGATCGCGTTGCGCACCGCCTTCTGCTTCTTTGCCAGGCGCAGCACCGCCAGTGACTCGGGAAGCGGATTCCAGTTGATCTTCAGGTCCGGCGCACCGGCGTCGACCTTGGGAATCATCCGTGCGGTGATGTTGCCGGCCACCGCCAGCGCGATCACCGCCGTGGCGGCCACCACCGGACCGTAGCTGCCGGCCAGGGTGAAGATGATGCCGCCGCTGATCATGCCGACCAGGATCGACATCGAGGTCCCCATTTCCACCAGACCGTTGCCGCCGGTGAGCTCTTCCGGCTTCAGCACCGACGGCAGCACCGAGTATTTCACCGGGCCGAACAGGGTGGACTGCAGGCCGGTGCAGAACAGCGCCACCAGCAGTACCGGCATGCTCTGGGTCAGGAAGCCCACCGCCGCCAGCGACATGATCGCGATCTCCATCGTGGTGGTGATCACGATCAGGCGCGACTTTTCCAGCTTCTCGGCGATCTGCCCGGCCAGCGCCGAGAACAGGAAGTAGGGCAGGATGAAGATCGCCGGCGCGAGCGTGGTGTACAGCGTCTGCTCCTCCTGGCTGACGCCGAGATAGAACAGCAGGCCGATGATGGCCTGCCGGTACACATTGTCATTGAAGGCCCCCAGCGACTGCACGATGAAAAATGGCAGGAAGCGGCGCTGGCGGAGCAGGGCGAACTGACTGTGACCGGATGACATGGAATCTCCTTGCGGACCGGCGCACCTTAGCATGGGGTCAAAGACAGCCGGGCAAGCCCGGCTCTACGATTCCGACGCAGCCTCGTAGAGCGGGGCTTGCCCCGCTGCTCCTTGCAGCGCCAACAGCAGCCGGGCAAGCCCGGCTCTACGTAGGTCGGCGCGCTGCCTCATTCGCCGCCCCGCGCAGCTTCGGCAGCAGCCGCAGCATCAGTGCCAGCTGGGTGCGGATCAACTGCAGCTTGGCCGGCATGCCGTCGTCCACCTGCTCCAGCTGCTCGGCCAGTGCCCGGTCTGCCTCCTTGTCGCCCTCCTCCACGGGCTGCCGCTGCTGCAGTGCCGAGGCAATCTGCTGCATCGCCTGCTGTACCCGCTCGCCCGCACTGCGCGCCAGCGGGTCTTGGGCGTAGCTGTCCAGCTGCGCCCGGTGCGCTCCCAGCGCCGACAGATGCCCCAGCAAGGTGTTGGACAAGGCCAGGAAGCGGAACCCCGCATCCAGGTTGCGGCGCACATGCCCCGGCTCACGCAGCATGTTTGACAGTGCGGTGGACAGAGCCACATCGGCGTTGTGTATGTCGCGGCGCGCAACCCGGTAGGCCAGGTCGTCCTGCATGCCGCTGCCATACTGGCCCAGCACCGCCTGCAGGTAGCCGGCGCAACGCTCCAGCACCCGTGCCATCACCTCGTTGAGCCGCCGCCCCTGCCAGTCCGGCAGAATCAGGAACGCAGCCGCTGCGGCAATCGCGCAGCCCAGCAGGGTGTCCACCAGTCGCGGCCAGATCAGCAGGAAGCCATCGCCAATCAGGTTGAAGCAGGTCAGCGCCATCACCGTGATCGCGGCCGAGGCCACCAGATAGCGGTCGTGGCGGGTGAAAAAGAACAGCAGTGCCGACAGCAGCGCGATCAATAGCTCGATACGCAGGTCCTGGAACAGCTGCAGCAGCGCCCATGTGAACACCAGGCCGATCAGCGTGCCGGCCACCCGCTGCGCCAGCCGTTGCCGGGTTGCGCCGAAGTTGGGGCGGCACACGAACACGATGGTCAGCAGCACCCACGACCCGTTCTGTGCATTGAACAGATGGATCACCCCGAAGCCAACCACCAGTGCGATGGCCATGCGCAGGCCATGCCGGAACAGCACCGAGCCGGGCGTCAGCTGCTGGCGGATGCGCACGCCCATCTCGCGCAGGGTGTGCGGGTTGGTGTCGCGCAGGCGGGTGTCGACGTTGTCCAGCGTGGTCTCGGACTGTGCTGCCTCGGACAGCCGACGCTCGATGCTTTGCAGGTTGTGTCCGAGCAGGTCCAGCGAGGACAGCAACCGCTGCCACCGCGGATTGTGCTGCTCGCGCAGCCAGGCCAGTGAAGCGGTCAGGTCGGCGGTGGCCTGGCGGGTGCGTTCGCCATACACAAATGGCCGGCGCAGGCGGATGGCGGTGCCTAGATTCGCGCAGGCCTCGCCCTGCAGCGCGAGCAGGCGCTGGCAGCGGTACAGCACGTCGCTGTGGAAGAACGCCTCGGTGAGTGCGCCATAGGGGTAGTGCGAGGAGCTGGCGCGCTCGTGGAAATCCTGCGCCATGTAATACAGCCGCAGGTACAGGCCAGACTGCACGCCGGGCCGGCCGGAGCGTCCGAAGCGGGCCAGGATGGCGGTCTTGGCGGCATTGAGCGCCTCGACCACGCGGCGGTTCTGCTCGGCCAGGGCGAGCTGGCGCTGCTGCAGGTCGAGCTCGCGCACCGGTTCGAACAGGTCGGCCTTCAGTTCCAGATAGCGCCCAAGCTCGTGGTACAGCCGCGCTACCCGCTCGCGCACCGGGCGGTTGGCGAACAGGGCAGTCCACAGGATCGACAGCAGCCCATACCAGAGCGCGCCGGCGAGCAGATGGCTGACCGCGTTGATGGCCTGGGCGCGGTCGGCCGCGCCGTGCTGCTCCAGCCCGATCATGGTGTAGATGGCCAGCGTAACGGTGGCCTGGGCGATGGAGGCATAGCGCTCGCCCAATGCCCCGAGCAGGGTCAGGCCGAAGGTGGAGGCAGCCAGCGCGGCGATGAACAACCACGGCCACGCGAACAGCTCCACCACCGCAGCGGCAGCAATGACGAAGCACAGCAGCGACAAGGCGACGGATTTGGTCCGGCCCCACCAGTTGTCATCGGTCTCGGCAATCGCGCTGGCGATGATGCCCAGGAACACCCCGGGCAGGGCCGGCAGCTGGTCGAAGTGCCAGCACACGCCCATCGCCACGCTGAGCGCAATGAACACCCGCAACCCGTAGCTGGCCTTTTCATGCGCCCACAGGCGGCTCAGTCGGGAATCTCGGGCAGGCATGCGGGCTCGTGCTATCGGGGCTGCTCATTATTGCTGCATTCGCTGTGAGGGCGCGCGAACAGCCTTCGCC
>JAEXNZ010000073.1 GCA_023439425.1 Pseudomonadota bacterium | reverse complement strand
GGGCGAGATTGCGGGGGGCGCTGCAAGTACATCCCTGTAAGCTCGGTCGCCGCATCCATGCGGCTCAACCCCCCGCAAACCCCACCCCGCCCGGCCTTCGACAGAATTCTGCGAGTGCCAGCACTTGGGGGGAGGGGAGAAAAAAGCAGAGCCGGCCAGTGGCCGGCTCCAAGGCATGACGACCAACGGTCGTCATCTACCAGCGGCACGTGGTCCCCCGGAACGCCCGTCCCGACCCGCCAAGCCAGGAGTCAATACAGAGCCACCGCTCTTGATCTTCGCGCAAGAGTGAGCGAAATCAGCATCACCGCCCGCGCAGGCGGCTGTGCCGGAACCCGTACAGGAAGTAGATCGCAAACCCGATCACCGTCCAGCCAATCATCAACATCCAGTTGTGCATCGTCATCGCCGACAGCAGCGCCAGGCAGCTCAGCACCCCCAGGCTGCACACCAGCCACGCCGCCGGAATCCGGAACGGACGCGGCAGGTCCGGCTGCGTGCGGCGCAGGATCAGCACGCCCGCGCACACCGCCGCGAACGCGATCAGCGTGCCCATCGAGGTCAGCTCACCCAGCACGTCCAGCGGGAACAACGCCGCCAGCAGCGCAATGCCAATGCCGGTGATCACCGTATTGATGTGCGGCGTGCGGTAGGTCGGATGGATCTTGGTGAACACCGGCGGCAGCAGCCCGTCGCGGCCCATGATCATGAAGATGCGCGGCTGCGCGATCACCATCACCAGCACCACCGACGAAAGCCCGATCAGCGCGCCGATCTCCACCACCACCCGCAACCAGCCCAGCTGCGGATGCGCGGCCACCGCCGTCACCACCGGCTCGTCGGTGCCCAGCAGGTTGTACGGCACCAGGCCGGTCATCACCGCGGCCATCGCGATGTACAGCACCGTGCAGATCACCAGCGACAGCATCATGCCGATCGGCATGTCGCGCTGCGGCCGGTGCGACTCCTGCGCCGCCACCGACACCGCCTCGAACCCGATGTACGCGAAGAACACCATCGCCGCACCACGCAGCACGCCTTCCATGCCGTACTTGCCTGGGCCCTGGTTTTCCGGAATGAACGGAGTCCAGTTGGCCGGGTTCACGTACTTCCAGCCCACCACGATCACCAGGATGATCAGGCCCGTCTTCAGCACCACCATCGCCATGTTCATCGCCGACGACTTGCTGATGCCCACGTAGCACAGCCAGGTCAGCAGCAGCACCAGGATGGCGGCCGGCACATTGGCAATCGCGCCGGTCGGGCGCAGCTGCGCATCCAGCGGCGCACTCACCAGCGCGGCCGGTAGATGGATGTCGAAATGGCTCAACAGGCTCAGGAAGTAGCCGGTCCAGCTGACCGCCACCGCTGAGGCCGAGACGCCGTACTCCAGCACCAGCATCCAGCCGATGAACCAGGCCGAGAGCTCGCCGAAGGTGGCGTAGGTGTAGGTGTAGGCGCTGCCGGACACCGGCACCATCGAGGCGAACTCGGCATAGGCCAACGCGCAGAAGGCGCAGCAGATGGCCGCCAGCACGAACGACAGCATGATTGCCGGGCCGGCATGGTTGGCTGCGGCCTGACCGGTGATCACGAAGATGCCGCCGCCGATCACCGCGCCGATGCCCAGCGCGGTCAGGCCCCAGGGGCCCAGGTGGCGCTTCAGGCTCAGGCCGTTGGCGTCATCATGGGCAGCATGCGGGTGCTTGGTGGCCCACAGTTGTTTGAGCATGTGTTTGGGTCTTTTCGGGTGAAAACGAACGGGCCGGCACTGGGCCGGCCCGTTGCGGAATTATGACTGCTTGGCGAGCTTGCTGTTGCGGATGCCGTAGCCGAAATAAATCAGCAGGCCCAGCACCGTCCAGCCCACGAACAGGTGCCAGTGTTCGCGGAACGCCATCGCAAACAGGATGAGGCAGGCCAGTGCGCCAAGCGGGCAGATCAACCAGGCCATCGGCACACGGAACGGGCGCTGCAGCTCCGGACGGGTGTAGCGCAGTACCAGAACCCCCACGCAGACCGTGGCGAATGCCAGCAGGGTGCCCATGGACACCAGTTCGCCCAGCACGCTCAGCGGCATCAGACCGGCCAGCGCGGCCGCGATCACGCCCACCACGATCGTGGCCACGTAAGGGGTGTTGAAGCGCGCGTGCACCTTCCCGAAGAAGGAAGGCAGCAGACCGTCCCGGGAGATGGTGTAGGCAATGCGGGTCTGGCCCATCATCATGACCAGCACAACGGACGAAAGGCCGGCAATCGCCCCGACTTCAACGAACGTCTTCAGCCAGGTCAGCTGCGGGTGCGCTTCCAGCGCGGTCACCACCGGCTTGGCGGTGCCCAGCTGGGTATAGGGCAGCAGGCCGGTGAGTACCAGGCAGACGATCACGTAGATCACAGTGCAGATGGCCAGGGAGCCCAACAGACCAATGGGCATGTTGCGCTGCGGATTCTTGGTTTCACCCGCGGCGGTGGAGACCGCATCGAAACCGATGAAGGCAAAGAACACGATGGAGCCGGCACGCAGCACGCCACTCCAGCCGAACTCGCCGAACTTGCCGGTGTTCTCGGGAATGAAGGGGGTCCAGTTGGCTGGATCTACATAGGCGAGACCCACGCCGATGAACAGGCAGATCACGGCGACCTTGATGGCCACAATGATCGCGTTGACGAAGGTCGACTGGGTGATGCCTACGTACAGCAGGCCAGTGACAGCGGCCACGATCAGCACGGCCGGCAGATTGAACAGCCTGCCCGAGGAGACGAACTCGCCGGACTCCCAGGCCAGCGGCGCGCCGGCCAGCGCGTCCGGGAAGGGCAGATGCGCGGTCGTGGTCAGGAAACTGATGAGGTAGGCGGACCAGCCCACCGCCACGGACGCCGAGGCGAACAGGTATTCCAGCACCAGACACCAGCCAATGAACCACGCCATGCCTTCGCCCAGGGTGGCGTAGGAATAGGAGTAGGCACTGCCGGACACGGGCATCATCGCTGCGAACTCGGCGTAGCACAGGCCGGCCAGCGCGCAGGCCAGGCCGGCCGCGATGAAGGACAGTGTTACCGCCGGGCCCGCGTGGAAAGCGGCGGCCTGGCCGGTCATGACGAAGATACCCGCGCCAATCACCGCGCCGATGCCCAGCAGGATGAGGTGTCTCGCGGTGAGGGTCCGTTTCAGTGTGGCTTCGCCATCCAGGCTGCCTTCGATCGGCTCACCGGCATCGACGTGCCCGGCCGGTGCCACCGGTTTGACCCTCAACAGAGACTTCAGCATGCAGTGCTTCCCGTAACGCGAGGCCAGGCCCCGCTGAATGGAATGTGCGGGGCGCGATACATTGCCGCGCCCCCTTGATTGGGGTGGTGCCGCCCCAACGGGCGACCCGCTGTACCTTAGCCAAAGCTGAAGCCTGCGCACAAGCGCAAATGCAGCATCGGCGGCGATAATGGGTCAAATCCGCCTTCGCCCCCCGATTCCATGTCGCTGAACTCCGAATCCCTTGTAGGACAAGACGCCGCTCTGCGTGCGCAATTGGCGGATTACGCCCGCCGGCACCCCGAACACGCCGCACTGGCTGACGAATTCAGCACACTTCTGGACGATGCCGAGAATCCGTTCCTCCGCAGCCGGCTGGCCGGGCATTTCACCGGCAGTGCCTGGCTGGTCAGCGCCGACGGTGAGCGCATTCTGCTGACCCATCACCGCAAGCTGGACCGCTGGCTGCAGCTGGGCGGGCATGCCGACGGCGAGCGCGACCTGGCCAAGGTGGCGCTGACGGAGGCGGAGGAGGAATCCGGCCTGGGCGGGCTGGTGCTGGAGGACGGGGTGCTGTTCGACATCGACAAGCACTGGATTCCCGAGCGCAAGGACGTGCCAGGCCATTGGCATTACGACGCCCGCTACGTGGTGCGGGCGCTGGGCAGCGAGGCGTTCGTGGTCAGCGAGGAATCGCTGGCGCTGGCCTGGCGCACGGTGGCCGAGGTCGCGGAAGAGGCGATTGCGACCCCGGATGGTGATCAGTCGTTGCCGCGCATGGCGAAAAGGTGGTTGGCGCGGTAATCAATACAACACGCGTGTCCGCAGCGTGCCCGGAATCGCCGCCAGCTCCTCGCGCACGCCCGCGGCCTGCTCCGCGCTGGCGGTGATGTCGATCACCACATACCCCACCTTGGGGTCGGAACGCAGGAACTGGCCGTCGATGTTGACGTTGTGACGCGAGAAGATTTCGTTGACCTTGGACAGCACGCCCGGCACGTTCTGGTGGATATGCAGCAGGCGCAGGCTGTCGGCGTGCTCGGGCAGGGTCACTTCCGGGAAGTTGACCGCCGACAGGGTGCTGCCGTTGTCGCTGTAGCGCACCAGCTTGGCCGCCACTTCCACGCCGATGTTGTCCTGCGCTTCCAGCGTGCTGCCGCCCACATGCGGGGTCAGAATGACGTTGTCATGCGCGGTCAGCGGCGACACAAAGGCGTCGCCATTGCCCTTGGGCTCGACCGGGAACACGTCCAGTGCCGCGCCACCGATATGCCCGGAGTGCAGGGCTGCATCCAGCGCATCGATATCGACCACGGTGCCGCGTGCGGCATTGATCAGGTGTGCACCCGGGCGCATCTTCGCCAGCTGCGGTGCGCCGATCATCCATTGCGTAGCCGCGGTTTCCGGCACATGCACGGTGACGATGTCGGCGCGGGCCAGCAGGTCGTCCAGGTCGATCGCCGCGCGCGCGTTGCCCAGCGACAGCTTGGTTTCAATGTCGTGGAAGATCACCTGCATGCCCATGGCTTCAGCCATCACGCCGACCTGGGTGCCGATATGGCCATAGCCGATGATGCCCAGGGTCTTGCCGCGCACTTCGTGGCTGCCGGCGGCCGATTTGGACCAGCCGCCGCGGTGGCATTCGGCGTTCTTCTGCGGAATGCCGCGGGTGAGCATGATCGCTTCGGCAATCACCAGTTCGGCCACGCTGCGGGTGTTGGAGTAGGGCGCGTTGAACACCGGAATGCCGGCCAGTTCCGCCGCTTCCAGGTCGACCTGGTTGGTGCCGATGCAGAAGCAGCCCACCGCCATCAGACGCTTGGCGTGCGCCAGCACGTCGGCGCTGAGCTGGGTGCGCGAGCGGATGCCGACAATATGCGCCTCGGCGATGCGCGCCTTCAGCTCCTCGTCCGGCAGCGCCTTGCTGTGCACCTCGATCTGCGAATAGCCGGCCGCGCTGAACACGTCGATGGCGGTCTGGCTGACCCCCTCCAGCAACAGCACACGGATATCCTGCTTCGGGAACGAGGTCTTCTTCGGCGACATGGGCAAAGTGCAGCACGGTGGAGAGGGTGGACC
>JAEXNZ010000071.1 GCA_023439425.1 Pseudomonadota bacterium | reverse complement strand
GTTCGGTCTTGGGCAGGTAGGTATCGGACAGCCAGCGCTGGAACGCCTGCATCACCGCCCACACCAGCACGAACGCCAGCACTGCATTGACGACGTCGCGCGGACGCAGCGTGGTGGTGCCGATGGTGATGCCCTTGGACAGCGTGTCCAGCCCACCCAGCAGTGCGTTGGTGTTGCCGAATCCGGCCGTCAACATCAAGACCGCCAGCAGCACGACGCCGATGCGCAGCAGCGCCGACAGCAGCACTCCGCCCTGCTCCAGCCGTGCGGCGCTGAGCCCGGTGGTCAGCACCACGGTCTGGCCGATACGCCCGGCCGGCGACAGCAGCCAGATCGCCAGGTCGTTGACGAACTTCAGCAGCACCGACGTGGCCATCAGCACCACCGCGCCCCAGATCAGCTGCCGGCCGACGAACATGGCGAAGTTGAGATAGCCGAGCAGGCTGGCGATGACCGCCGCGGTCACCACCAGATTGCCGGCCACGCGGGCCAGCACGATCCAGCCGCTGCGGCGGTTACTGGCCTTGGGCTTGGTGGGCTGGTCGCCCTGCGCGTCCAGCTTGGCCTGGGCTTCCTCCGCCTGTTTCCGGTTCATGCGCGCGAGCGAGACCAGGATGGCCACGATCAGGGCCATGTAGGTCAGCGCCATCAGCCCGTCCACCGCCACGGTGGTGACCTGGCCGGTGCGCGCCGCCTTGTTCAGTGCCACCAGCACGATGCTCACCCAGGTCAGTGCCGCCGCACACCAGGCGTACTTGCGCAGCCGCCAGGCCAGATCGTCGTCCAGCGTCATCAGCCGCCACGACGGACGCTTGGGCATCAGCACCGCCGCGCTGACGGCGGCCATGAACGCGGCCACGAAGGCCGCCAACTGGAAGTTGTAGGCGGTGGTCTCCAGCCGCGATGGAATCGCACCGATGGCGTCCAGCGAACCGATCAGCACCACGGCGGCGAAACCGGGCAGCAGGGTGCCCACCGCCATCAGCCACACCGCCAGCCCGGAACGACGCAGGCGCCCCTCCGGCGCGCGCTCGGAGGCGGCCAACCGCCGCCCCAGCGCCCGCAGCCACAGCCGCAACGGGAAGAACATCAGCAATGCCAGCACCGCACCGGTCAGCGGCGTGCTCCAGCCATGCTTGGCCACGCCCTCACGCAGCGCGCTTTCGCCCTGCCGGTACAGAATCACCAGCCGCTGCAGGTCGGTCGGCACATCGGTCGCGAATTTCTGCCACAGCGACGGCGACAGCGGCGAGCTGACCTTGCGTGCCAGCTCTTCGCCCAGCTGGGTGGCGCGCATCTTGTCGATATCGGCGCTGAGCTGCTTGGCATCCACCGACATGAGCTTGGCGCGCGCGATGGCGGCGGCGACGTCCGCCCGCTCCTGGTTCAGGCCCTTGCGCTGCTGGGTCAGCTCACGCGCCTCCACCTCGCCCTCGGCCGCCGTACCCAGCTGCGAAATGCGGAACTCCAGCTGCTCCAGGCGCGGCTGCAGCGCGGTCTGCGCGGCGTCGGCCCGGCGCTGCACGTCCAGCGCGCGGTCGGACAGCATTTTCAGTGAATCCAGGGTTTCGGCATCCTCCAGCGAGGTGCGGATTCCCTTCAGGTCCTTGTCGGCCTGCGCCAGCTGCGCGACCGGGTCGGCGGCCGCGTCGTCGCTGGCCTGCGCCCAGGCACCGGTGGCCATGCCCAGCCACGCGCACATCATCAACGCGGCCAGCGAACGGATCAGATTGAAACGGAGACGGGAAGACAAACCGGGGGCACCTGCAGGTTGCGCGGATCACCGCGCGTTCGCGGACTATAAACCGCTTCAGGTTCAAGCCGGGTGTGTGCGTGTTACGTGGGTCCGACTTCACTTCGCCATGGCATCGGCCCCGGCATGGTGGCGTCCACCTTGCCACAGCGCCTGCGATGACCACCTACGCCGACCTGAAGACTGTTCCCGACCTGAACCTGCCCCGCTACCTGGGGACCTGGTATGAGATTGCCCGGCTGCCGATGAAGCATGAGCCGGAGGACTGTACTGACGTGTCCGCGCACTACAGCCTGAAGGATAACGGCCACGTGGCGGTGCTCAACCGCTGCCGGATGGGCGACGACGTCGAGCAGGCCGAAGGCGAGGCCTGCCCGGTGGACAACGACACAGCGCGCCTGAAGGTCAGCTTCCTGCCCGCTGGGCTGCGCTGGCTGCCGTTCGGCAAGGGCGACTACTGGGTGATCCAGGTCGCGCCGGATTACAGCGTGGC
This sequence comes from Pseudomonadota bacterium, assembly GCA_023439425.1. GTDB lineage: Bacteria > Pseudomonadota > Gammaproteobacteria > Xanthomonadales > Xanthomonadaceae > Stenotrophomonas. Next base: position 4,227 of record JAEXNZ010000071.1, on the reverse strand, counting down.
CCTGGTCGGCAGCCCCGACCGTCGTTTCCTGTGGCTGCTGGCGCGCGAACCGCATCTGGATGCCACCACCCGCGACCACTACCTGGCCCAGGCCCAGCAGCAGCAGTTCGACCTGGGCCCGCTGATCCTGACCCCGCACACCGGGCATCCGACTGCCTGAGCCGCGCATGGACCTTAAAAGCGGCTATCCGTACTGGGCCATCCGCAATGGGCTGATGCACGCCTTCCCGCCCTTGCAGCAGGACCGGCACTGCGACGTGCTGGTGGTCGGCGGCGGGATCAGTGGTGCGCTGATCGCCAATGAACTCTGCGCGCACGGCCATGACGTGGTGTTGATCGAGCAGCGCGACATCGGCTGGGGCAGCACCGCCGCCAGCACCGCGCTGCTGCAGTACGAGATCGATACCCACCTGATAGACCTGGCCGAGCAGTACGGCGAGTCCGCCGCGGTACTGGCCTACCGCGCCTGCGCCGAGGCGATTCCGGCATTGCGCGCCGTCGCTGCGGGCTTCCGCGGCGTGGACTGCCATCCGATGCACAGCCTGTACTACGCCAGCAAGCGTCGCCATGGGTCGGTGCTCGAAGCCGAATGTGCGCTGCGCCGGAAACACGGGTTCGATGTCACCTGGCTGGACCGTGTCGAAGTGCAGGCGCAGTACGGCATCGAGGTACCGGGCGCGATCCTGAGCGCGCTGGCCGCACGTGTGGACCCCTATCAGCTCACCTACCGGCTGCTGATGCGGCTGGCCAAGGCCGGCTGTGCGGTACATGACCGCACCATCCTGCACACCCTGCAGACCACCGCACGCGGGGTCAATGCAATTACCGCCGAAGGCGTGCAGATCCGCGCCCGTCATGTGGTGCTGGCCACCGGTTATGCCGGCCAGCGCTGGTTGACGCCGCGCGTGGCCCGCAACCGCAGCAGCTATGCCTTCATCACCGATCCGGTTGACCCGGATCTGCTCGGCGCGCTGTCGAACACGATGGTGTGGGAGTCGGCGCGGCCGTATCTGTACCTGCGCAGCACCGGCGACCATCGCCTGCTGGTGGGCGGTGAAGATGACGCGGTGGACGTGCCGGCCCGACGCGACGCGCGGGTACAGGGCAAGGCACGCACGCTGCTCAAGCAGGTCAACCGGCTGTTCCCGGATCTGCCATTGCAGCCGGCCTTCAGCTGGGGCGGCACTTTTGCCGAGACGGCCGATGGCCTGCCTTTCTTCGGCCAGCATCCGCAATGGGGGCCACGCGTGCTGTTCGCCATGGCCTACGGCGGCAATGGCATTACCTATTCGATGGTCGGAGCCGGGCTGCTGCGCGCCCGGATCGAGCGCCGCCGGCACCCGCTGCAGACGCTGTTCGGCTTCGAACGGCTAGCCTGAACCTGCCCGCGCCGGGTCAACCGCCGGTAGGTACCCACCGTTGGTGGGTACACCTCGGCAGGAACACGACAAATCCTGCGAATGACAGGCATCATTCAAGCAGCGCCTGCTAGCGTCAGCCTGTCGGCCGCCCTGCCTGCCCCGGAGCCTCCCATGATCCGCCCGCTTTCGCTGCTGCTGTGCCTGCTTGCCCCCGGGGTTGCCCTGGCGCAGTCCGCCGCCGGTGCCACCGGCCCGCAGTCGGCCACCGACCTCAACCTGGCCGTGCCGCAGGAACCGCTGCAGTACCTCAATGACCCCACCCTGCGCGGGGACCCGCCCGGCACCTTCTACGGCGACAAGAGCGGTCGCCGCGTCGCGCGCGGGCCGGCCGGCAACGGCATTGCCGAGGTCACCGATGACAAGCTGCGCGTCAACGGCAGCTTCACCACCGGCATTGGTTATTCGGAAAACTTCGGCAATACGCACTTCAACGCCGCCGAACTGAACCTCAACAAGAATTACACCAACGACGAAGGCAAGACCCGGAACATGAACCTCAACATCCGGGTCAGCGAGGGCAAGGGGCCTGGTTTCTATGGCCCCTATGGCTACGGCGATTACGGGTATGGCGGGGGCGGCTACTGGGGCGGCCCGGGTCCTGTGGGCTGGTAAGCCGGCTCAGTCCCACCAGCCGTCGCGACGACTGCTCAGCACGCGGCCGTCGTAGCCGCTCATGCGCACGTCCACGCGCTGGTTTCTCTTGTTGTAGGCGTCCAGCGACCAGGTGGCCCCGTCGCGGTCCACTTCGGTGATGCGGGTGTAGCCGGCCTTGGCCGCCAGGTCGAGAATCCTGCCGGCATCCAGCACCGCACGGCCGTTGGCCGAATCGAAGATCTCACCCTTGGCCGGGTCGATCAGCACGTCATCACGGCTGCCGTCAGCTCGGGTGACTTCGGCTTCCCACATGCCGTCATCACGTTCCAGTTCGTGCACCTGGGTGTAGCCGGCGGCGCGCAGCTTGGCCTGCACCTCGGCAGCGCCCAGTTCGGCGGCGAAGGCCGGCGCGGCGGTAACGGTGGCGGCCAGTGCGGCGGCAATCATCAGGGTCTTCATGAGGGGGGTTCCTTGTGGCAACCGGACCATTCCGGCACCGCCAGTCTGGCAAGCGTCCTTAAGCGCCTCATGAGCAGCATTGTTAGGGTTTGTTTAATCGCCACGCGTATACCGTAGGCCTTGCTCCCACGTGTGCGCTTCCATGTCGCCCTACGCCCTTGTGCTGCCCCTGCTGCTCAGTGCCACCCAGGACCCCATGCGGGTTCTGGACGGCGACGCGCGCGAGCAGCAGGCGGTGCGCCAGGCCGTGCAGCAGGGCCGCTATGTCCCGCTGGAGACGGTGGTGCGCAATGCGCTCAAGCGCTACCCCGGCAAGCTGCTGGAGGTGGAGCTGGACGATGACACCTATGAGATCGAGATTCTCGGCCCCAACGGCAAGGTGATGGAGCTGGACTATGATGCGCGCAACGGCCGCCTGCTGAAGATGGAAGAGGACTGATGCGCCTGCTGCTAGCCGAGGACGACCCGGTACTGTCCGATCGCCTGCGCACGCTGCTGGAGGAGGCTGGCTACGTGGTGCTGCACAGTACCGACGGCAGCGACGCCGAGTACCAGGGGCAAGTGGAGGACGTGGCTGCTGCAGTGGTCGACCTTGGCCTGCCCGGGTTGGACGGGCTGAGTGTGATTGAACGCTGGCGCCAGGCCGGCCGCACCTTCCCGGTGCTGGTGCTGACCGCCCGCACCCGCTGGCACGACAAACTGGCCGGCTTCGATGCCGGTGCTGATGATTTCCTGACCAAACCGTTCCAGCCTGAAGAGCTGCTGCTGCGCCTGCGTGCGCTGATCCGTCGCAGTGCCGGCCACGCCAGTCCGCGTCTAAGCTGTGGTCCGCTGCAGCTGGACGTCAACGCGGCGCGCTTCGAACTGGACGGAGTGCCACTGGCGCTGAGCCCGCAGGAATACCGCATTCTGAGCTACTTCATGCATCACCCGGACGTTGTGATCAGCCGCTCGCGACTGGGCGAGCATGTCTACGAGGCTGGCTTCGATCCGGACTCGAACACACTGGACGTGCTGATCGGTCGCATCCGCCGCAAGCTGGGTAGCGAACTCATCCACACCCATCGCGGGCAGGGTTTCCGCCTGTCGGCGCAGCCATGAAGACCCGCTCACTGCGCAGTCGTCTGCTGCTGGCCGGCGGGCTGGGCATGTTGCTGGTTTCGGCGCTGGCCACCTGGTGGCTGGGCGCGCTGTTTGAAAGTTCGGCACGCAGCGCGTTGGACGCCCGCCTGGGGAACGATCTGGTATCGGTGCTGTCGCTGGCGGAAGTGGATGCCAACGGCCAGGTGCAGTTCCGTCGCGAGCTGGTCAATGAGGATTACCGGCGGGTGTTCTCAGGTGCTTACTGGCAGGTGCGAACGCCGAAGGGACAGGCGCTGGCACAGTCCCGATCGCTGTGGGACGGCACGTTGCCTGTGCCGCAGGCGCTGCAGACCGGTCCGGCACGCGCTTTCGACAGCCAGGGTCCGCTCGACCAGCCGCTGCGCGTGGTGGCCCAGCAGGTGACCCTGCCACGCGCTGGCACGCCGCTGCAGGTGCTGGTCGCCGCTGACCGCAGCGCCCTGGACGACCAGGTCAGCAGCTTCCGCCAGCGCACCGCGCTGGCGCTGATCGTGCTGGTGGCGCTGTGGTTTGCGGTGCTGGTCAGCCAGGTGCATTACGGGCTGCGTCCGCTGGCCGAGCTGCGCCGCATTGCCGCGCAGGTCCGCAACGGCGAAAACGTGCGCTTTCCGCAGCAGGGGCTGGTGAAGGA
>JAEXNZ010000055.1 GCA_023439425.1 Pseudomonadota bacterium | reverse complement strand
CTGTCCATCACCGCCCCCCAGCCTGTCGCCATCTTCCGTCGTGAAGCGCCACACCCCGGGGCAGACCTCGCGGGCCGCAGATGCACCCGGGACCGGGACGAACTGTCCATTGGCCTGCATGAGCCCGTTGGTGGCGCTGTCCTCCTGCACTGCGAGGGTATCGTCGCTATTGCGCTGGATACGATACTTGGTCATCCAGCGCGGCCAGGACGGCACCTCGTCATCCGCCCATTCGCGCAGGCGGGCGAAATACCCGCGGTCCGTGTAAATGCGGGTCTGATCGCCCGCCAGTTGCCCGCTGGCGTCCGTGAGCCGCCATGCATTGCCTTGGCGGCCGAGCCAACCGCCATGCTGAAGGGGCAGCATGCCGTCGAGTGCGACGGCCGGCACGGTGGTTCCGTCCTCATCGCGAAGGGCACACGCCCCGTTATCAGACATGTCGCAGACCAGGTACTCCGCCCGGCCAGCAAAAGGACCGGCCGCCCGCATCTCATCCGGCAGCAGCTGAAGGCGCACACGGCCGTCCTGATCAAAGATACGTTCGCCGGCCGTACGGGCGCGCCAACTGTAGCGTTGCGGATGCGCGGTGCGCGCCCAATGCCCACGTTCCGGCTGCCAGTCGAGGAACGTGGTGCCATCGGCATACATCAGGCCAGTGCCCGCCCGCGACCATACGCTGAAAACAGCGCGCTGGTCAGGATCGTCCGGATGCCGGGTCAAGGCACCCTGACGAATCTCCACATAGGCCCCTCGCAGCGATACCCGTCCGGCATCATCAAACCAGACGCTGCGCTGGCTCTCGAAATCAACGGCGACCCAGCGACCCGGCACCAGCAACTGCGGTTTGCCGGGCCAGTCCTGCACCAGACGACCCTGCTCGTTGGCCACAATGCCATCCTCAAACCCGCTGGCCTGCAGTACAAAGGTCGCAGGTTCTGCAGCCGCCGCCATGAACGGGCTGAGTGCCACGAACAGCAGCGCTTTTGCGCCAACGTATCTGCTCATCCTTGTGCCTTGCATTCCTGAATCGGCGTCATGATAGCGCGCGCAGGTTGCGCGCACGCTGTCAGGGTCTGCGACTGTCGTTCTCACGCAGCACGGCAATGAATGCTTTCAACGGCGCCGGAACCTGCCGCCAGCTCGCGTAATACAGGCATAACCCCTCGAACGGGGGCGACCAGTCTTCCAGCAGCAGCACCAGTCGCCCGTCGTCCAGCGCGTCACGCGCAAAGGGCTCCGGCACGAAGGCAATACCCAATCCATTGAGGGCGGCGTCCACCATCAACGCGCTGTCATCCAGGCTGAGAGCACCGGGCACGTCGACAGCAACTTCGCGGCGGCCCTTGCTGAACTCCCAGCGGTAGCGCTTGCCACTGGGCAGGCGCTGCCGGATGCACCGATGCGCCTGCAGATCCTCTGGTGTACGTGGGCGGCCTGCCGCTGCCACATAGTCCGCAGAGGCCACTGCAATGAAGCGCAGGGGGCCACCAAACGGCACCGCCACCATGTCTTTGGGTGCGGATTCGGCCAGCCGGACGCCCGCGTCGAAGCCTTCGGCAATGATGTCCACCAGCCGACCTTCGCTGACGATGTCCAGCGCTACATGTGGGTGCCGTTGCAGGAAGGTGGGCACCACGTGTTCCAGAAGCCAGCGCGCTGCGCCGGCACCGGCGTTGATGCGCAAGGTGCCGGCCACAGTGTCCTGCCCATGACGCGCATCGTCCAAGGTGGCGTCCAGCTCCTGCAGCAACGGATTCAGCCGTCGCAACAGCGCATCGCCTGCCTCAGTGGTGGCCACGCTGCGGGTCGTCCGATGCAGCAGACGCACACCCAGGCGTTGCTCAAACGCCCGTACGGCGTGACTCAGTGAGGACCGCGATACGCCGAGCTCGTCTGCCGCCCGCTGAAAGCTACGGTGCCGGGCAACGGCCGAAAAGGCTTTGAGATCCGAGAGACTGACGTCCGCCATTGGTGCAGATTCCTCACCAGCCCATGCTGATTGGTGCAGCTTATCACGCAGGTGGCGGCCACTTACCCTGTAAGCATTCCAACCAAACGAGGTTTCCCATGAAGACCTGGCTGATTACCGGCGCATCCTCCGGCTTGGGCCTGCAGATGACCCGCGTGCTGCTGGAACGTGGCGATCGCGTGGTGGCGACCGGCCGCCGCACCGAGCCGTTCGCAGACCTCCAGCGGGCACACGCAGACCGGCTGATGGTGGCGCGCTTCGATATCACCGATACCGCCGCAATGCGTTCAGCGGTGGAAGACGCCTTCGCGGCATTTGGCCGAATCGACGCGGTGGTCAGCAACGCGGGCTACGGCCTGTTTGGTGCCGCCGAGGAAGTGAGCGACACCCAGATCGAGCGGCAGCTCGCCACAAACCTGACCGGATCGATCCAACTGGTGCGGGCAGTGCTGCCGCATCTGCGTGCGCAGGGAGGCGGCCGCATCCTGCAGGTTTCCTCGGAGGGAGGGCAGGTGGCCTACCCGAACTTCAGCCTGTACCACGCCAGTAAGTGGGGTATTGAAGGCTTCCTTGAAGCCGTGGCGCAGGAGGTGCTGCCGTTCGGGATCGAAGTGCTTGTCGCCGAGCCGGGGCCGACCGCTACCGGCTTCGCCGCCGGGCTCGACCACGGCACCGTTATGGACGTCTATGACGCCACACCGGCGGGGGACGTGCGCCGGGGCGTGGCAGATGGCAGCTTCGCGATCAAGGGCGATGCAGACCGGACGGTGGCCGCCATGATTGCGTACGCAGACGAAGCAGCACCGCGCCGGCGATTGGCGTTGGGGAGCGCGGCGTTCGAGAACATCGAACGCTCGCTGCGTGCCCGGATGGAGGACCTTTATGCAGCAAAAGATGTGGCTTGCTCGGCCGACCGGGAGTAGTGGGGAACGTAGGACGACCAGGCTCAGTACGTGTCGCTTCCGCCTCTCGAAAAAGTTCGGCTCAAGCGTACAGTTGAGCAGACACCACAATCGAGGGCGACAGCATGACGACGCGCAGGCAACCCGCGGATCAGACGTATGTAGACCACTCAAACTGTTGGCATAGGGACGGTATCGTGAGGATGACAGACCCATGCATGAAAGAGACCCTTGCCCGTGTTGAGAGGGAAATCACGAAGGATCGTGAGAGTGCGCTAAGCTTTCTCCAGATGATTGGCGTCTGCACGTCAGAAGGGAAACTGGCCGAGCGTTATGGCGGAGATCCGAGTGATGGGCTACCTTCGACCGATTGACGGACGCCGGACTCATCTTCCCCGGTCGCCGTCAATCTGAGCAGCTTCCCATCGGCTCCATCCGTCAGCACGTAAATCGAACCATCCGTCGCCACTTTGACATCACGAATGCGCTCGCCCAGGTCACCAAGCAGCAGCTCCTGACGCACGACACGGTCGCCTTCGCGGACGAGCCGGCGGATGCCACGCTCCCGCAAGGCGGGCACCAAAAAGTCTCCCTGCCAGCTCTTGAACAGATCGCCTTGATACACCGCCAAGCCTGAGGGCGCGATAGAGGGCGACCAGACCAGCTCCGGATCCTCGAAGCCATCGCGCCGGGTGAACGGACTTACACGTGCGAATGGGTAGTCAATTCCTTGGCTGACGATGGGCCAGCCGTAGTTACCGCCCGGCCGCAGCCGGTTAAGCTCATCACCGCCGCGTGGCCCGTGCTCGCTCACAAACACCGCCCCAGTGACTGGATCACGCACGATGCCCTGAGGGTTACGGTGGCCGGAGGTGTGCACCACGGCGCTACCTGGACCATGGGAAAGATCAATGCGCATCACCTTGCCCAGGGAGTTGCCCGGGTTCTGGGCCTCTTCCCGCCATGCACTGCCGTCGCCCACGGTCATCAACAGCGTATTGGCGTTCAGAAACGCCAGACGGCCCCCGTTGTTGCCATCGCTGGCCTTGGGTGTGGATTCAAACAGGATATTGACCTGACCTACTGACCATTCGCCGGTGGTCTCGGTCAGCACGCCACGAAGCAGCAGTACGCCTGCACCGCGTGCGTCGCGATAGCCCTGCGTCAAGTAGATGTAGCGATCATTCGCAAAATCCGGGGAAAGTGCGATCGCCATCAGTCCAATCACGCGCTCACGTTGATAAGGCGCAGGCACCTGCACGGTGTTGACC
>JAEXNZ010000014.1 GCA_023439425.1 Pseudomonadota bacterium | reverse complement strand
GTCGACAACGACGTCGGCGCAGCCGCAGCCGCAGAACGGCGTTTCCACTGCCGGCACCGGGCAAGGCACGCAGGCCAACGGGCCGGTTCTCCCGGGCCCGCTGTCGGGTATGTCTGTCGAATCCCCGGGCACGCCATCCAGCACGATGAAAGGCTCTGCGGAACTGCCGCCGCCGGTGACCGCCGCCGGGGCCGCCTTGCGCGCCCTGCGCGAAGCGGATGCGCGGGCACAGGCTGCACGCGCCGCATCGGCCGCGTCCGCCGCCGCCCCTGCTACCGGTGCGGACCAGAACCGCACCCCCACGCGCGCAGCGCAGGGGACCGCGCAGGCAGCTGCGCCGGAGCCCCGCGCGGCAGCCGATGGTCCCGAGACCAGCACCACGCCGATGCCGGCCATGAACGCGCAGGAAGCCGCCGCGCGTCACACCGCCGACGCCGCCACCAGCGAGGCCGCACAGACCCGTGGCGAATCCCAGACCGCGACCCAGCGCAGCGTGCAGCATGTGCAGCAGGCGCAGAAGACCCAGGAAATGCTCGCGCAGCGTGCCCGTGGCGAGTCTCGCGTGGAATACAGCTTCAACAGCTGGGGCGCAGGGCACGCCGTGGTGGCACGTCAGCAGGGCGGCCACTGGAGCCTGCAGCCGTCCTCCACCCGCGTGAGCCAGGCGCTGGGCAGCAGCACCGCGCCCGACGGTGTGCAGGTGCGCCTGGCCGGTGAAGGGCAGGGCGTGGATGCCGCGCTCGCTACCGACCCGGACGGGCGTCGTCGTCAGCAGCAGGAACAGGAAACCCCATGAGTGCCCGCCACTGGCCGTTCGCCGCCTTGACCGAGGCCGACGTGGCGCAGGCCCGGGTCGCGGCCGAGAGTGCGCGCCTGGGGCTGCGCCTCGAGTGGGGCGTGCTGCCGGAACAGGGCGCGATGCTGCGTTTCGACGTCAGCGGTCCCTTCGGTGCACTGCAACTGGCGGTTGCCGCTGACGACTGGTGCCCGCAGATGCTGCCTGCGCTGGAAGACCTGGCGTGGTCGGAGCTGGTTGATCGCGACACGCTGGCGCGCTGGCTGCCCGATGTGCGTCTGCTCGATTTCACCGATCCGGTACTGGCTGGCAGCCAGGTGACCCTGCGCGAGGTGGTTCCCGCCAGCCTGATGGCCCGGAGCCGGCAGCCCCAGCCCCGCCTGACCAGCGCGCAGGGCGCGGCCTGGATCGAACAGGCCGATGTCGTCCCGCACCTGCGAGCCACCGACGCCGCTCTGGACCTGTGCGTGCCGGTGGAGCTGGAAGTCGCTCGCCTGACCCTGCCGTTGCCGCGGCTACGCAGCCTGTCCCCGGGCAGCGTGCTGCTGCTGGAGCAGTTCCAGCCCATCGCGCGCCACCGCGCGCAGCGCCTTTACACCTTCGATTTCACTCTGGAGACCGTTTCCGTGAACACCCCCTTCGATTTTGACGAAGATGACGGCGATACCGCCGGCTTCGATCCGTTGCCCGCCGCCGGCGCGCCGGCCTCCGCACCGCCGGGCCTGGACGTTGCGCGCCTGCCGGTCACCGTGGAAGTGGTGCTGTGCCAGTTGCAGCAGCGCGTCGGCGATCTGGCCGCGCTGCAGCCGGGCACGGTATTCAACCTGCCGCCCGATGCCTGGACCCAGCTGCAGCTGCGGGTCAACGGCCAGACCATCGCCCGTGGCGAGCTGGTGCAGGTGGGTGAACAGCTTGGCGTGCAGCTGCATCAGGCTCCCGTACTGTCATGAGCTTCGTCAACAACGACATCTCGCTGATTGCGGTGATGTCCATGGCAGCGCTGCTGCCCTTCATCATTGCCGCCGGCACCTGCTACCTGAAGTTCTCGGTGGTGTTCGTGCTGCTGCGCAATGGGCTGGGACTGCAGCAGGTGCCGTCCAACATGGTGCTCAACGCGCTGGCACTGATGCTGGCGTTCTATGTCATGCAGCCCATCGTGCAGAACATGTACGAAGCCTACCTGGCGCTGGAAGCCCCACTGAACTCGGTGGCGGCGGTGATCGCATTCCTCGACTCCAGCCTGGATGGCTACAAGGTCTACCTGGCCACGTATTCGGATCCGGAGCTGCTGGAGTTCTTCGAGCGTGCCCGCCAGGCCGAACCCGGCCAGCCGCTGCCCGCCTTGGAGCCGCATGAGCGTTCGCTGTTCGCGCTGATGCCCACCTACGCCCTGAGCGAGCTGAAGGATGCCTTCCGCATCGGCTTCTACCTGTACCTGCCGTTCGTGGTGATCGACCTGGTGGTCTCCAGCGTGCTGCTGTCGCTGGGCATGATGATGATGAGCCCGGTGACCATCTCCGCGCCGATCAAGCTGATCCTGTTCGTGGCGATGGATGGCTGGAGCCTGCTGTCGCAGGGTCTGGTCCGCCAGTACCTCGACGTGCCGATGTAGCGCCATGGACGCGATCATGTTCATGGGCAACAAAAGCCTGCTGCTGATTCTGCTGCTGTCGGCCGCGCCGGTGGCAGTGGCCACCATCGTCGGCCTGGCCATCGGTCTGTTCCAGACCGTCACCCAGCTGCAGGAGCAGACCCTTCCTTACGGTGCCAAGCTGCTGGCGGTGATTGCCTGCCTGCTGCTGCTGATGTCGTGGATGAGCGCGCGCATGCTCGACTTCGCCCGCCTGGCCCTGCAGACCGCGCTGACCGGGTAAGCCATGCAGCTGTCGCCTCTTGACGCCGAGCTGGTCGCGCTCAGCCGCGAGCACCTGTTGCCGCTGGTGCTGGGGATGGCCCGCATCGGCGCGTGTCTGGTCTGGGTGCCCTACCTGGCCCCGGGCGTCATGCCGGCCAAGATGACCCGCACCGTGGTCACGGTGATGGTGCTGATCGGCCTGTGGCCGGCCACCGTCGGCACCGCCACCGGCATGCCGCAGGACATGCTGTCGATGGGCGGCGTGCTGCTGCGCGAAGTGCTGATAGGCACCGCCATCGGCCTCGTGGTGGCGCTGCCCTTCCACATCTTCCACGGCATGGGCGCAATCGTCGACAACCAGCGCGGTGCCGGCGTGGGCGCGATGCTTGATCCGGTCAGCGGCATGGAAGCCACCGAAC
>JAEXNZ010000556.1 GCA_023439425.1 Pseudomonadota bacterium | reverse complement strand
CCGCCGTGCAGGTGCTGGCCTATGAACTGCGCATGGCCCATCTGGAGGCCGCTCCAGCGGCCGCCGCTGCCGATGAAGAGCCGCGCGAGCAGGCGGCCAGCCACGCCCAGCTTGAGGGCCTGTTCGGCCAGCTCGGCCAGACCCTGGACGACATCGATTTCCATAAGGGCCGTGCGCCGGAGTCGGCGATGCGCAAGCTGCGCCGCCTGTTCCTTCGCACCGAATTGAGCGAGCAGGAAGTAAGGTTGTTGCGCGGCATTCTGGCGGATGCCCAGCGGATGGCACGGTTGGCGCAGAAATAAGCCACCGAGGCCTGACGCACGTCACACTTTTTCAGGTAGGCTGTCTCGATTCCTTTGGGGGGAGCAGATGGGATTGCCGGTGCTGCGGAGGCTGCTGCAGGGGGGACTGCTGTGTCTGGGCATCGTTGCGATGACCGGCACCACGCAGGCCGGGCCTGACACAGCCGACGGCGGCCACGTACTTGTACTGGGCCGGATCAGCGACAATCCCAAAGCACACCATGCGCAACTGCAGCCGCTGCTCGATTACGTGGTGCCGCGCATGCGTGATGTCGGCATCACCGAAGGCCGCATTCTGATGGCCCCCGATGCCCAGCAGATGGCCAGCTACCTGCGCCGTGGGCGCGTGGATTGGGTCACTGAAACCACCGGAACCGCCGTGGCACTGGGTCTGCGCAGCGGCGCGCAGCCGCTGCTGCTGACCGAGCGCAGCGGCGTGCGTGATTACCACACCGTGTTTTTCGTGCGCCGCGACAGCCCGATCCGGGTGCTCGCCGATCTGAAGGGGCACTCGTTGGCATTGCAGAACGTCGCCTCCACCAGTGCCTACCTGGTGCCGGTGATGACCCTGCTGCAGCAGGGCCTGACCCCCGAGATACTGCTATCCGCGCGCGACGCGGCCGCTCCGGATACCGTGGGTTATGTGTTTGCGCGGTCGGAGGCCAACATTGCCACCTTCGTGCACAAGGGCCTGGTGGATGCCGGTGCGGTCAGCAGCGTGGACTGGGCCGACCCGCAGCGGGTGCCGGCCAGCTTCAAACGCGACTTCCGCGTGCTGTACCGTACCGACGCCTACCCACGGGCGGTGGAGGTGGTGCGCGCCGGGCTGGAGCCGAAGGTGCGCGAGCGTCTGCAGGAGGTGCTGCTGCAGGCGGCGTCCGACCCGCAGGCGCAGGGGGCGCTGGAAAAGTTTTTTGGTACGTCCGGGTTCCATCGGGTGGATGCGCAGACGCAACACCGGTTGGATGAATTGAAACAGGGTCTTACACGCGTGCGGATGGAAGTGGAATGAGGCCGTTGGGTTCCGGAATGCAGTCCCGCTTTGTACTGGCAATGGGCGGGGCGATGGTGGTGGTGGTGGCGATCGTGGCCGTGGTGTTGGGGCGCCAGGCGACGATGCAGGACGAGGTCAAGCACCTCAGCGGCACGGTCATCCATGACCTGTTCGACCGCAGCGTGCGCAGCCGGGGCGAAGCCCTGGCCCGTGAGCTGTCCGACGCGCTGGCCAATCCGCTGTATTACAACGACCTGCAGCAGGTGGGTGCGCTGGTGCGCAATACCTCGCGGCAGCAGGTGGTGCGCTACGTGCTGGTGTTCGACGAGGACGGCAAGCTGATCCACGACGGCTCGACCGACGTGGCCGACTTCGGTCGGCCCATGCAGGATCCGCTGGCGGCCGGCGCGGTCGCCGCGCGCACCCTGGTGGTGCAGCAGTCGCCGAAGGTGCTCGACAACGCGATGCCGATCATGATCGGCAACCAGCGCATTGGCGGGGTGCGGGTCGGCATGGCGCTGGACGACGTGCAGGCCATGGAGCAAACCGCCAACCGGACCCTGGGCGACCGCCTGCAGCAGGTGGGCAAGCGCCACCTGGGCTGGCTGCTGCTGATGCTGGGGCTGCTGCTGGTCATCGGCGTGGTGGTCATCATCTATGTGCAGCGCACCCTGGTCGCCCCGATCCGCGGGCTGGCCGCGGCCGCCCGCCAGATTGAAGCCGGCGACTACCGCCCGCAGCTGGGCCAGAGCAAGAGTTCCGGGGAAGTGGGTGAACTGGTGCGCGCGTTCGCGCGGATGAGCGAGGCGATTGCCCGGCATGACCGCGAAGTGCGGCACATGGCCTATACCGACGCACTCACCGGGCTGACCAACCGGCTCGCGTTCCGCGAGGCGCTGGACCACCGCCTGATGGCGGCGCGCGCGTCCAATCATCGGCTGGCGTTGTTGTTCGCCGACATGGACGACTTCAAGCGGGTCAACGACACCCTCGGCCACGAGGCCGGCGACGAGGCCCTGCTGCAGTTTGCCCAGCGCATCAGCGCGGCGGTGGGGCAGGCCGGTGGCGATGAAGCCCTGCTGGCGCGCTTCGGCGGCGACGAGTTCGTGATTCTGATCGGCGACGGTGACGTGGCCGCCGGTGCCCGCCAGCTCGCCGAAGTGCTGGTGCGCGAGCTGGGCAAGCCGCTGGTGGTGCAGGGCCGTGAGCTGTTCCTGGGTACCTCGATCGGCGTAACCCTGTTCCCGGACGACGCGGCCGATGCGACCACGCTGCTGAAGAACGGCGACATCGCCATGTACCAGGCCAAGATGGCCGGCAAGAACTGTTACCGCTACTACAGCCGGGCCATGGACCACGCCGTGGAACGCCGCGTGCACATGGAGCAGGAGCTTCGCGGCGCGTGGGAGCGCGGCGAGCTGCGGCTGGTCTATCAGCCGATCTTCCGCACCCGCGACCGTCGCCTGTGCGGCGTGGAAGTACTGCTGCGCTGGCAGCACCCGACGCTGGGCACGATTCCGCCGTCGGTGTTCATTGAAGTGGCCGAACAGAGTGGGCTGATCGAGGTGATCGGGCCCAAGGTGCTGCGCGCGGCGTGCCGGGAAGCCATGCAGTGGCCGCTGACGGCGGAAGGTGAAGGCCTGTTCGTCTCGGTCAACGTTTCGCCGCGCCAGCTGCGGGGTGGCGAACTTCCCACCCTGGTGGCCGAGTCACTGCGCGAAACCGGCCTGCCGGCCTCGCGCCTGCACCTGGAGCTGACCGAAACGGCGGTGATCGGCGATGAAATGCTGGCCGCGGCCCTGCTCGACAAGCTGCACCGCACCGGCGTGAAGGTGTGGCTGGATGACTTCGGCACCGGTTTCTCCGGTCTCAGCCACCTGCGTCAGGTGCCGGTCGACGGGGTGAAGATCGACAAGAGCTTCGTCGCCGACATGCAGCGCGACCCGGACGACCTGGCCCTGACCACCGCCATCATCGCCATGGCGCATGCCCTCGGCATCACCGTCGTCGCCGAAGGCATCGAGCAGGAGGTCCAGTTCGACCTGCTGGCGCAGCGTGGTTGTGACCTCGCACAGGGTTATTGGTTGAGCCACCCGGTCAGTGCTACGGATGTGGTGCACATGATTGAATCGGGGCGGTGACGCCCCGTTACACGGGGCGTTTGCTCGCGTCCCCGGAGATCTCCCGCACCAGCTTCGGCACCAGATAGCCGGAAAGCCGCGCGGTCAACTGGGCGTGCAGGGACTTGGCGGTGGCGTCGTCCACTTCGAAATGGGCCACGCCCTGCACCCGGTCCACCTGGTACAGGTAATACGGCAGCACGCCACCGGCGAAGCTGCGCTCGCTCAGATCCTGCAGCGCCTGCAGGCTGTCGTTCACCCCGCGCAGCAGCACCGCCTGGTTGAGCAGGGTGCAGCCGGCATCGCGCAGGCGGGCCATGGCCGCATCCACGCTGGCATCGAATTCGTTGGCATGGTTGGCGTGGATCACGAACGCCACCGGCCAGGGCAGGCTGGCAATCCACTGCACCAGATCCGCATCCACCCGCTCCGGCAGCACCACCGGCAGGCGGCTGTGGATGCGCAGGCGGCGCAGGTGCGGAATCTGCTTCAGCGCATCGGTCAGCTCGACCAGCTTGTGGGTGGCCAGCGACAGCGGGTCGCCGCCGGACAGGATCACCTCGTCGATGCCGGGGTCCTGCGCAATGGCGTCCACCGCCTCACGCCAGCCCTCGCGGGCGGCGTTCTCGGTGCCGTAGTCGAAGTGCCGGCGGAAGCAGTAGCGGCAGTTGATCGCGCAGCTGCCGGTAGTCACCAGCAGGGCCCGGCCGTGGTACTTCTGGATCACCCCGGTGGCCTTGCGGGCCAACCCGTCGCCGACCGCGTCCAGGCTGAACCCGGGAGCCAGCTGCAGCTCGTCGGTGATCGGCAGCACCTGGCGCAGCAGCGGGTCGGCCGGGTCGCCGTGGCGCATGCGGGCAATGAAGCCCTGCGGCACCCGCAGTGCAAACTGGGCCAGCGCCTCGTCCGAGACCGGCAGCGCAGCCGCATCCAGCCCCAGCTGCGCCAGCAGCACCCGCGGGTCGCGGACCGCGTCACGCCACAGCTGCTGCCAGCGGACGGGAGAGGGCAGGGGCGTGGCGGAGAGCTGCATGAAAGGCGGGCCTTGCGGTTATCATAGGGGGCAGAACAACGTGACTTCCCGCCGGTACCGGTGGGGCTTTCCATTCTATCCGGCTCGCCGCGCCTGCGCGGCGTTTGCCCATTCAGGAGTTACCGCATGGCCACTGTCGGCATGAACGACGTCAAGAACGGGATGAAGATCCTGGTCAACAATGAACCAGCCGTCATCACGGACACCGAATACGTCAAGCCGGGCAAGGGCCAGGCCTTCACCCGCGTCAAGTACCGCTTCATCCGTTCCGGCCGTGTGGTCGAACTGACCATGAAGGCCACCGATGATCTTGAAGTGGCCGACGTTGTCGATACCGACATGAACTTCATGTACAGCGACGGCGAGTACTGGCACTTCATGGACCCGGAATCGTTCGAGCAGGTCCAGGCCGACAAGGCCGGCATGGGCGGCGCCGAAAAGTGGCTGAAGGGCGAGGAAGCCTGCATCGTGACCCTGTTCAACGGTGCGCCGATCTTCGTGCAGCCGCCGAACTTCGTCGAGCTGAAGATCACCGAAACCGATCCGGGCGTCCGCGGTGACACCTCCGGCGGTGGCGGCAAGCCGGCCACGCTGGAAACCGGTGCCGTGGTCCGCGTGCCGCTGTTCGTCAACCAGGATGAAATCATCAAGGTCGACACCCGCTCGGGCGAATACTCCGCACGCGCGGCGAAATAATTCGACCCCGGTCGAATGTCGGCGGCGCCGGGCTTGGCCCGGCGCTGTCGTAATGA
>JAEXNZ010000546.1 GCA_023439425.1 Pseudomonadota bacterium | reverse complement strand
CGGCGAGCTGGTCACCAACAGCGGCTACCCGGTGCAGCCGGGCATCCAGATTCCCGAAGGCGCGCAGTCGCTCACGATCGGCACCGACGGCACCATCAGCGTGAAGATGGCCGATGACGCCGCTTCCGTGGAGATCGGCGCGCTGACCCTGACTGACTTCGTCAATCCCGCTGGCCTGCAGGCCCGCGGTGAAAACCTGTTCCTGGAAACCACCGCCTCCGGCCCCGCGCAGAACGGCAATCCCGGTCTGAACGGCCTGGGCAGCGTGGTCCAGGGCGCGCTGGAAGGCAGCAACGTCAACGTGGTGGAAGAGCTGGTCTCGATGATCGAAACCCAGCGTGCCTACGAAATGAACGCCAAGGCCATTTCCACCACCGACGCCATGCTCGGTTACCTCAACACCAACGTCTGACCGGTCTGAACCAGGACTTTCCCATGTCACTGCGCCCTGCCCTTCGCCTGCTGCTGGCCAGCGCGATCACCGCTTCACTCGGTGGTTGCGTGATTGCCGGCGATGTCCGCCCCTACCCGGCCATGGCTCCGGTCACGCCGGTGATGGCACCGCAGGTGGCCCCGACCGCTGGCGCGATCTACGCCGCCGGCCCCGGGCTGCAGCTGTATTCGGATCGCCGCGCACGTGATGTTGGCGACCTGCTGACCATCACGCTGACCGAAAGCACCACCGCTTCGACTACGGCCAATACCAGCACGGATAAGGAATCGAACCTGGCACTGGGTACGCCGACGATCTTCGGTGCACCGGTGACGCTGGGAGGCAAGGACATCCTCGGTGCCAGCGCGACCGGTTCGCGTGACTTCACCGGCAAGGGCAGCAGTGCACAGAGCAACCGCCTGCAGGGCAGCGTCACGGTGACGGTGATCCAGCGCCTGCCGAACGGCAACCTGGTGGTCCAGGGTGCGAAGAACCTGCGTCTGAACCAGGGCGATGAACTGGTGCAGGTGCAGGGGATTGTGCGCGCGGCGGACATCACGCCGGACAACACGATTGCGTCCAGCCGCGTCGCTGATGCGCGCATCGTGTATGGCGGGCGTGGGCCGGTGGCGCAGTCCAATGCGATGGGCTGGTTGAGCCGGTTCTTCAACTCGGCGTTGACGCCGTTCTGAGTACTGACATGAAGACTTCTTTCGTTCGGGTTGTGCAGCCACGCAGGGCGTGGCTCTACGCTGCCTCGGTTTTCCTGGCGACGTTTGCCTTCGTGGCACCCGCTTCGGCGGAGCGCATCAAGGACCTGGCCCAGGTCGGGGGCGTGCGTGGCAACGCGCTCGTGGGCTACGGGCTGGTGGTGGGTCTGGATGGCAGCGGTGACCGCACCAGCCAGGCTCCGTTCACCGTGCAGAGCCTGAAGAACCTGCTCGGCGAGCTGGGCGTCAATGTGCCGGCCAACGTCAATCCGCAGTTGAAGAACGTGGCCGCGGTGGCGATCCATGCCGAACTGCCGCCCTTCGCCAAGCCGGGCCAGCCGATCGACATCACCGTGTCGTCCATCGGCAACGCGGTGTCGCTGCGCGGCGGTTCGCTGCTGATGGCGCCGTTGCGCGGTGCCGATGGCCAGGTGTACGCGATTGCCCAGGGCAATCTGGTGGTCGGCGGATTCGGCGCGCAGGGCAAAGATGGCTCGCGCGTGTCGGTGAATGTCCCCAGCGTCGGCCGGATCCCCAATGGCGCGACGGTGGAACGTGCCCTGCCCGACGTGTTCAGCGCCGGCGGCGAGATCACGCTCAACCTGCACCAGAACGACTTCACCACGGTCTCGCGCATGGTCACCGCGCTGAACGCCGCCTTTGGTGAAGGTGCTGCGCGTGCAGTGGACGGCGTCACTGTGGCCGTGCAGTCGCCCAGCGACCCGGGCGCGCGCATCGGCATGCTGGCCCGTATCGAGAATCTGGAACTCACGCCCGGCGCAGCGCCGGCCAAGGTGGTGGTCAACTCGCGCACCGGCACCGTGGTCATCGGGGCGCAGGTCCGTGTGGGCGCGGCCGCCATTTCGCATGGCTCGCTCACCGTCACCATCAACGAAAACCTCAACGTCAGCCAGCCCAATGCACTGGCCGGTGGTAACACCGTGGTCACCCCGCAGTCCACCGTGACCGCCACCGCCGATGGCAGCCGCATGTTCAAGTTCAACGGCGGCACCACGCTGGATGAAATCGTGCACGCGGTCAACGCCGTGGGTGCGGCTCCGGGCGACCTGATCGCCATCCTGGAAGCCCTCAAGCAGGCCGGTGCGCTGAGCGCCGAGCTCGAGGTGATCTGATGCGCATCCAACCGGCACTCGAACTCAATCCCACCCAGCCCAACAGCCCGGCCAAGGTCGACAAGGTTGCCCGGCAGCTGGAAGGCCAGTTCGCGCAGATGCTGGTCAAGAGCATGCGCGACGCCAGCTTCGGCGACTCTCTGCTGCCCGGTGAGAACACCATGTTCCGGGACATGTACGACCAGAAGATCGCCGACGCGATGACCAAGGGCCGCGGCCTGGGGCTGTCGGCGATGATCGCGCGCCAGCTCGGCGGCGGCGATGCCGATGCCGCCAAGCCGGTCGATACCCGTCTGGATGCCAGCGCGGCGCTGCGTGCCTATCGCTTGAATGCCCCCGCTGCGGCACCCATGACTCTGCCTGCCAGCGACGCCGCTGCGTCTCCGGCCAGCAGCGAAGTCGACCTGCTGCAGCAGTTGAACGGCCGTGATCCCTCCACCGTGCTGAAGCCGATGGAGCGCGCGCTGGATCTGATCGCCGGTCGCGAAACTAGCCAGATGCACGAGGCCATCGGTCGCAGCGAGCCGTACGCCGCCACCGATGCGACCAACACCGACTGGTCGGCGATGGCGGACGACCGCTGGAGCGGCGTCAATGCACCGGCACCGGCAACGTCCGCGGTGGACACCCTCGCCGGCAGCACCGCGGCCGCACAGCTCGGCGCGCACACCCCGGAAGGCTTCGTCGCCAGCATCTGGGGCCACGCCCAGCAGGCCGCGCGCGAACTCGGCGTGGATGCCAAGGCGCTGGTTGCCCAGGCCGCACTGGAAACCGGCTGGGGCCGCAAGCTCATCCAGCGCAACGGCGGTGCGGGCAGCTCGCACAACCTGTTCGGCATCAAGGCCACCGGCTGGAGCGGTGAACGCGCCACCACCGGTACCCATGAGTACGTCAACGGCGTACGCCGTAACGAAACTGCCAGCTTCCGCGCCTACGGCTCGGTCGGCGAAAGCTTTGCCGACTACGTGAAACTGCTCAAGAACAGCCCGCGTTACCAGAACGCCCTGCAGGCCGGCACCGACGTGCGCGGCTTTGCCCGCGGCCTGCAGCAGGCCGGCTATGCCACTGATCCGTCCTACGCGGCCAAGATCGCCGCCATTGCCGGGGGTCCGACCATCGAGCGCGCCGTGGCCGCCGTGGACGATGCCAGCCAGCGCCTGGGACGCACCTTTGCCAGCACCTCCAGCCCGGCCGGGCTGGGTGTCATTCGACGTTGAGGTAACCCATGTCCGTACTTTCCACCGGCACCAGTGCTCTGCTCGCCTTCCAGCGTGCCCTGGCCACCACCAGCCACAACGTCGCCAACATCAACACACCCGGCTACAGCCGGCAGAAGGTGGACTTCACCACCGCCACCCCGCAGAACCTGGGCTACGGTGACATCGGCAACGGCACCCGCATCAGCGATATCCGCCGTGTGGCCGACCAGCTGGCGATCTCGCGCCTGCTCGACGGCAGCGGCGAGCTGGCACGGTTGAAGCAGCTCTCCACCCTCGCCGACCGCGTCGACAGCCTGTTCTCGGACACCGCGACCAATGTGTCCGGGGTGTGGTCGAGCTTCTTCGACACGGTGAGCGGACTGTCGTCCAACGCCTCCGGCACCGCCGACCGGCAGAACATGCTGGACTCGGCCGGCAACCTGGTGCAGCGCTTCAAACAGCTCAATGAGAACCTCAACAGCCTCAACGAAGAGGTCAACAACGGCCTCATCGCCGGCGCTTCGGAGGTCAATCGCCTCGCCGCCGAAATCGCCCAGATCAACGGGGCCATCGGCAGCAACGCCAACAACGCCGCGCCTGACCTGCTGGACCGCCGCGACCAGCTGATCGCCAACCTGATCGGCTACACCGGCGGCACCGCGGTGATGCAGGACGGCGGCTTCATGAACGTCTATACCGCCGGTGGCCAGGCCCTGGTGGTCGGGACCAGCGCCACCAAGGTCACCACGGTCACCGATCCGTACCAGCCCGAGCGTCTGCAGCTGGCGCTCGAAACCCAGGGCCAGAAGATCACCCTGGATCCGAAGAACCTGGGCGGCCAGATCGGCGGCCTGCTGGAGTTCCGCCAGACCGTGCTGACCCCGACCCAGGCCGAGCTTGGCCGTCTGGCAGTCGGCCTGGCCAGCAGCTTCAACGACGCCCACCACAACGGCGTGGATCTCTACGGCCAGATGGGGGCCGACTTCTTCAACTTCGGCAGCCCCCGCATCACCGGCAACACCGGCAACACTGGCAGCGCCAACTTCAGCGCCGCGTACGGCGACCTGTCCAAGCTGGACGGCCAGAACGTGATGCTGCAGTTCAACGGCACCACCTGGC
>JAEXNZ010000490.1 GCA_023439425.1 Pseudomonadota bacterium | reverse complement strand
CCCGGACACCTCGCGCTTCTGGCAGGTGATCGACAAGCACCAGGTCACCATCTTCTACACCGCCCCGACCGCGATCCGCGCGTTGATGCGTGAAGGCGAAGCGCCGGTCAAGCGCACTTCGCGCAGCTCGCTGCGCCTGCTCGGCAGCGTCGGCGAGCCGATCAATCCGGAAGCCTGGCGCTGGTACTACGAAGTGGTCGGCGACAGCCGCTGCCCGATCGTGGACACCTGGTGGCAGACCGAAACCGGGGGCATCCTCATTTCGCCGCTGCCCGGCGCGATCGACCTCAAGCCGGGTTCGGCCACGCTGCCGTTCTTCGGCGTGCAGCCGGCGCTGGTGAACGCCGAGGGTGAGATCCAGGAAGGGGCCACCGAAGGCAACCTGATCATCTGCGACTCCTGGCCAGGCCAGATGCGCAGCGTGTACGGTGACCACCAGCGCTTCATCGATACCTACTTCCGCACCTATCCGGGCAGCTACTTCACCGGTGACGGCTGCCGTCGCGATGAGGACGGCTATTACTGGATCACCGGCCGCGTCGACGACGTGATCAACGTCTCCGGCCACCGCATCGGCACCGCCGAAGTGGAAAGCGCACTGGTCTCGCACCCCAAGGTCGCCGAAGCGGCCGTGGTCGGCTTCCCGCACGACATCAAGGGCCAGGGCATCTATGCCTATGTGACCCTGGTCGCCGACGAGGCCCCCAGCGACGAACTGCACAAGGAACTGGTGGCGTGGGTGCGCAAGGAGATCGGGCCGATTGCCGCGCCGGATCACCTGCAGTGGGCCCCCGGCCTGCCGAAGACGCGCTCGGGCAAGATCATGCGCCGCATTCTGCGCAAGATCGCCGAGAACGCCCCGGACCAGCTCGGCGACACCTCGACCCTGGCCGATCCGTCGGTGGTGGCGTCGCTGGTGGAAGAACGTAAGGTCAAGTGAGACAGGCTCCCCCACATGCCTACCTTGTTGATTGCCGATGACCACCCGCTGTTCCGCGAAGCCCTGCGCGGTGCGGTGCAGCGGGTGATTCCGGGCGTTGAACTGCACGAAGCCGACAGCGTGGAAGCGCTGTACCACCTGGCCGACGAACACAACGACGCCGATCTGGTCCTGATGGATCTGAACATGCCCGGCGCGCAGGGCTTCAACGCGCTGGTGCACATGCGTGCCCTGCATCCGCACCTGCCGGTGGTGGTGGTGTCCGCGCGCGAGGAGCCCACCGTCATGCGGCGGGCGCTCGACCACGGCGCGTTCGGCTTCATTCCGAAGTCGGCCGATTCGGACACGATCGGCCACGCGCTGGGCACCATCCTGGATGGGGAAACCTGGGCACCACCGGAAGCGCACAGCGTGCCGGAAACCGGGCACGAGGAACGTCTGGTCGGGCAGCGCCTGCGCGAGCTTACCCCGCAGCAGTTCCGGGTGCTGCAGATGCTCGGGGCCGGGAGGTTGAACAAGCAGATTGCGTACGACTTGAATGTGTCTGAAGCGACGATCAAGGCGCATGTGACCGCGATTCTGCGCAAGCTGGGGGTGACCAATCGCACCCAGGCGGTGCTGATGGCCGGCAAGCTGTCGCTGGATGACGAGCCGCTGGTGTTGCCGCCCGAGGAAGATTGACGTAGAGCGGGGCTTGCCCCGCTGCTTTTCCGCGAGGTGTTGGGTGTGCGTGGTTGCCGGGCAAGCCCGGCACTACGTCGGGCGATGATGCATTTGCGTGGTTGCCGGCCAGCGGCCGGCAGTACCGGTATAGCCGACGCTATACATTCCAGCATGCCCTGCGCAATTCGCCCATTTCGGCGTCAATCGCCGATGCCGGTGCTAAGCTTCGCGTCCCCTTGGGGAGTAGCCTGTTTCCTGCAAAGGAAACGCCCGTGTCAACATACTCGGCCAGTGCGCCGTGGTGCGGGCAGCCAGTTCTGGTTGGCGAGACCAGCGGTCCGCGTGCGCAACGTCAGGTTGGGCGCGAACGTGGACCGTTGCGTGCGTCTGCCCAACCTGTTCGTGATCTCATGTCCCCCGTTTCGATGTTGTTGATCGGCTTCGCCATGTCCACCGATGCCTTCGCTGCGGCGATCGGCAAAGGAGCGGCGATGCGCAAGCCGCGGTTTGTCGACGCGCTGCGCGCCGGCCTGATCTTTGGTGTGATCGAGGCAGTGACCCCGGTGATCGGCTGGTTGCTGGGCCGTGCCGCGTCGTCCTACGTGGAAGCCTTCGACCACTGGATTGCCTTCGTGCTGCTGGGCGCGCTGGGTGTGCACATGATCATCAACGGGGTGAAACCCGAGGGCGACGACGCCGACGAAGACCCGGACAAGCACCACGGCTTCTGGCACCTGGCCATGACCGGCTTCGCCACCAGCATCGACGCGATGGCGGTCGGCGTGGGTCTGGCGTTCCTGAACGTACATATTGGCGTGATGGCGACGGTGATCGGGCTGTGCACGCTGGTCATGGTCACCACCGGGATCATGTTGGGACGGGCGCTGGGCCAACTGGTCGGCAAGCGTGCGGAGATCGTGGGTGGTGTGATTCTGATCCTCGTCGGGTCGACGATCCTGTATGAACATTTGAGCGGTGCGGTGAGTTGATCGGGTTGCCGTCCAGCGGCCGGCACTACCACGTCGCAGGCGGTCAGCGGTGCGGGTCGACGATGTCGACCAGTTCGTGCCCGCCAGGAATGCGCCGGTGCAGCAGTCGCCAGGCATTGCGCCCCGGGCAGCGACGTCCGATCATGTGGAGGTCGCTGGCTAGGTACTCCTCGCCCTGGTAGGTGATCAGGTGGCCGCAAGGACGGTTGGCGGCCAGGTCCTGTTCGATCCGCTCCAGTTCACGCCAGGTGCGGCAGCTGGAGGGCAGCCCGGCGAGCTTGGCACGCAGCAGCGGCCCTCGTTGTATGACCAGCCCATCGCCCGGCAACGACGCAGCGGCGTCCGGTAACGAAGGCGGTGGCGCTGCGCCCGGGCAATGCTTACGCGGACAGCGCCGGCGGACCACCTGTACAAGGGGTACTGGTGCAAGTGTCTCGGTGGTCTGCCCGGGTGTAAGCTCCGCCGGTAATACCTGCCATTCGCCGTCGTGCACCTCGGTGGTGAAGGCACGTGCGTCGGCCAGCCGCTCGTTGGCCAGATCCACACGCAGGTACGGGCAGCGCATCTGGCGCAGGGCGGTTCCGGCACCAACACCCTCCTGGTTCATGGCCTTGGCAATGTCACCTTGATGGCGCGTGCGTGTGGCGACCAGATAGCACGCACTCGCGTTGCGCTTGCTCAGCAGCACGATGCCACGGTCGGCGCAATGGGTCAGGTAGAAGTGGCGGATGACGTCGCCGATCAGCCGATTGGGGGTCAGAT
>JAEXNZ010000467.1 GCA_023439425.1 Pseudomonadota bacterium | reverse complement strand
AACACCCCGGGGAAGATGGAATTCTCCAAGTACGATCCGGTCGTGCGTAAGCACGTCCCGTACAAGGAAGGCAAGATCAAGTAATCCACCCGGATTACCCGATCCCCGCGAAAAACCCGCCGCAAGGCGGGTTTTTTGTTGGCCGGTTTTCCATCACATCGTCCGTGGCACACTGGCCCCACCTCCAGGCGGGCGACACAATGCTGTTCGAATGGGTGCTGGGCTCATGGCTGCTGCTGCTCGACTGGCTGATCCGGCTGGCCGCGCTGTTCTGGATTCCTACCCGCACCACGCCCGGGGCCGCCCGCAGCTGGTTGCTGCTGGTCGGCTTCGTGCCGCTGCTCGGCTTGCCCGCCTACCTGTTGTTCGGCCACCCCTGGCTGTCGCGCCAGCGCGTGCAGCGCCAGGCCGAGGCCTCCCAGGTTATCCGTGAGGAACAGGGCCTGCAGCGCCTGCTGCGCTGGAGCCCGCCCAAAGACACCGCCATTGCCGAAGTGGTTCCGCTGGTCGAGCGCCAGGGCGACTTCATGCCCGTGCACGGCAATGCCGTCGAGCTGCACACCGACTACGACCACTCCCTGCAGGCGCTGCTCGCCGACATCGACCAGGCCCGCGAGCGTGTGCACCTGCTGTACTACCTGATGTTCGACGACGCCGTCGGCGAGGCCGTCGCCGATGCCCTGCAGCGTGCCGCTGCACGCGGCGTGCATTGCCGACTGCTGCTGGACGCGGTCGGGGCCAAGCGCGGTCTGCGCCGCTACCGCCATCGCCTGCAGGCCGTGGGCGTGGATGTGCGCGCCATGCTGCCCGGTGGCCTGCGCTGGCGGCGCAGTGGTCGCATGGATCTGCGCAATCATCGCAAGATTGCCGTCATCGACAACAAGGTCGCCTATGTCGGGTCGCAGAACCTCGCCCAGGCCGGCTTCGTGCCCGGCTTCTCCAACCGTGAACTGGTTGCCCGTGTGCGGGGTCCCGCCGTCGCCCACCTTGAAGCCGTGTTTGCCAGCGACTGGTACATCGAGACCGGGCAGCGTCTCGACGTGATGACCAGCGTGCCAGTGTGCGCGGCCGACATGCCCACCCAGCTGCTGCCCAGTGGCCCGGCGTATCCCTACAGCAATGCGCGCGACGCGGTGAATGCGCTGATCCATCTGGCCCGCCGCCGCATTGTGCTGGTCACCCCGTATTTCGTGCCCGACGAAGCCACCCTCAGCGCCCTGCGCATTGCTGCGCTCTCCGGCGTCAACGTGCAGTTGATTCTGTCGGCCAGCAACAACCAGCGGCTGACCGCCTGGGCCCAGGAGGCGTACTACGACGAACTGCTGCGCTGTGGCGTGCGTATCGCCCTGTACAAGCCGCATTTCCTGCACGCCAAGCACCTCACCGTGGACGACGACATCGCCCTGCTCGGTTCAATCAACCTCGACATCCGTTCGTTCGCGCTGAATGCCGAAATCGGCCTGCTCTGCTATGACGCACGGATGGTGCGCCAGCTGGTCCATATCGAAGACGACTACCTCAAACACGCCACTCAGCTGGACCTGCGCACATGGCGTGAGCGCCCCGCGTGGAAGCGCTCGCGCGAAGGCATCGCACGCCTCGCCGATGCGCTGATGTAGCGCAGGTGGCAGTCAGGGAGCGCTGCCGCGCATGGCCTACAATGCCGGCATGACGGAAATCCAGCCTTCCTGCCAGGTGGACCTGGCCATCATCGGCGGCGGTGCGGCCGGCGTGCTTACCGCGATCAACGCGCTGCGCGCGGCAGCACCCGGCCAGCGCATCGCCTTGTTCGAGCCCGCCTCCGCCGTGGCTCAGGGCATCGCGTATGCCACGCCATGGCCCGAGCACCTGCTGAATGTGCCCGCCGGCAAGATGAGCGGGTTTCCCGAGCAGCCCACGGATTTCCTCGATCATCTTCTCGCGTGTCGTGATGCGCCCGATGCCACGCTGGCCGAGCAGTACGTGCCACGCCTGGATTACGCCGATTACCTGCAGCAACGCCTGGCCAAAGCGGAAGTCTCCAGCGCCGGGACGCTGCAGGTCGTCCACGATGCCGTCGTCTCGCTGCAGCCGCAGTCCGGTGGGCACCTCCTTCAGCTGGCGGAAGGCGAAAACTGGCAGGCCACACAGGTGGTACTGGCCTGCGGCAACAGCATGCGCCCGCTGCCATTGCCCGCAGGCAACGCCTTGCCGCCCGGCAAGGTGGTGGACGCCTGGGACTACGACGGTGTGCGCATGCTCGCCGGCGATCAGGACCTGGCCATCATCGGCACCGGCCTGAGCATGGCCGACTGTGTGGTCTCGCTGCTGGCGGCGGGCCATCGCGGCCGCATTCATGTGTTGTCACGGCACGCGCTGCTGCCGTTGCCGCATGCGCACGGCGGCACTGCCGACTTCGACCCGCAGCCCCTGCTGCAGCTGCCGCTGCGCGCTCGCATGCGCCAGCTGCGCGAACACGTGCGCACCGCGCAGGCGCAGGGCCTGCCGTGGCAAGCGGTGATGGACCGCATCCGTCCGCTGGGGCAGGCGCTGTGGCGCAGCCTGGAGGAGGCCGACCAGCGCCGCTTCCTGCGCCATGTGGTGCGTTACTGGGACGTGCACCGCCATCGCATCGCCGAGTCCGTGCACGACCAGCTGATGGCGGTGGAG
>JAEXNZ010000455.1 GCA_023439425.1 Pseudomonadota bacterium | reverse complement strand
GGTCGTGGGTAACCAGCACCAGGGTGGTGTCGCTGGTGGCATTCAGCGCGAACAGCAGGTCGCTGATCTGCTGGCCGGTGCTCTGGTCCAGGCTGCCGGTGGGTTCATCGGCGAACAGAATGCGCGGCCGCGCCACGAAGGCACGGGCCAGCGCCACGCGCTGCTGCTCGCCGCCGGACAGCTGGCGCGGGTAATGGCGGGCGCGGTGGCCCAGACCCACCTGTTCCAGCACCTCGCGAACCCGCGCCGGATCTTCGCGCCCGGCCAGTTCCAGTGGCAGGGCAATGTTCTCTTCGGCGGTGAGTGCCGGCAGCAGGTGGAAGCTCTGGAACACAAAGCCCACCTCACGCGCGCGCAGCTGCGCCCGGGCTTCCTCATCCAGCTCGCCCAGCGTGGCACCGGCCAGGGTGATCTGGCCCCGGCTGGGCAGGTCCAGCCCGGCCAGCAGGCCGAGCAGGGTGGTCTTGCCTGAACCAGAGGCACCGACAATGGCCACGCTCTGGCCTTCATGCACGGTCATGTCTATGTTGTCCAGGATGTGGACTTCACCTTCTGGGCCACGGGCGGACTTGCCGACGTTGTGGGCGGTAATGGCAACCGGCGCGCTGCGGGGGGACAGGCTGTCGATGAGGATTCTCCGATGTACGAAGCAATGAACAAGGGCCGGACGGCCGCGATGATGTGGCTGCTGGCATGGTTGCTGTTGTTGCCGGCGCTGGCCTGTGCCAAAGGTCCGGCACCGGCCAACGTGGTGCTGGTGGTCGGCGACAGCCTCAGTGCGGCCCACAATATCCCGGCCGCTTCGGGCTGGGTGAACCTGCTTCAGCAACGGGTCAACCAGCAGATCAAACCGCCGCCGACCATCGTCAACGCCAGCATCAGCGGCGAAACCACCGCCGGCGCGCTGACCCGCCTGCCGGGCCTGTTGAGCAAGCACCGCCCCCGGGTGGTGGTGATCGAATTGGGCGGCAATGACGCCCTGCGCGGGCTGACCCCGGCGCAGCTGCGCGGCAACCTGGAAAAGATGATCACCGCCAGCCAGGCGGGCGGTGCCAAAGTGGTGCTGCTGGGCATCGACGTGCCGCCCAACTACGGCCCGGCCTACCGCGACCGCCTGCGCAAGACCTATGCGGACCTCGCCAGCCAGTACAAGGTGCCGCTGCTGCCCTTCCTGCTGGAGGGCGTGGCCCTGCAGCCGAACCTGATGCAGTCCGACGGCCTGCACCCCACCGCCGCCGCCCAGCCGAAGGTGCTGGACAACGTCTGGCCGGTGCTCAAGCCCCTGCTGTAGCCCCTGTCACCCCCCTTGCTGAAAAACTTCACACCGCGTCTACTGGCGATGCGGCATGTTTCACAAAGCTGAAGAAAGAGGGAAGCCCATGCGTCAGACAAAGGAAACCTCCGGCCTGGTGCTGGTGGTCGAAGACAACCGCAACATCTCCGAGATGATCGGGGAGTATCTGGAAGGCCGTGGGTTCGAGGTCGACTATGCCCAGGACGGGCTGGACGGCTACCGGCTCGCCGCAGAAAACAGTTATGACGTGGTGGTGCTGGACCTGATGCTGCCGCGACTGGACGGCATTGAAGTCTGCCGCCGGCTGCGCAACGACGCCCGCAAGTCGACCCCGGTGCTGATGCTGACCGCGCGCGACACGCTGGACGACAAGCTCACCGGCCTGGGTTTCGGGGCCGATGACTACCTCACCAAGCCGTTCGCCATCCAGGAACTGGAAGCACGCCTGCGTGCCCTGATCCGCCGCGAACGCCGCCAGGTGGGTTCGGAAGTGCTCAAGGTCGCCGATCTTGTGCTCGACCCGGTCAGCATGCGAGCCACCCGTGCCGGTACCGAGCTGCAGCTTTCGCCGATCGGGCTGCGTCTGCTGACCATCCTGATGCGCGAATCGCCCCGCGTGGTGACCCGCCAGGAAATCGAGCGCGAGATCTGGGGCAACGGTCTGCCGGACTCGGACACCCTGCGCAGCCATCTGTACAACCTGCGCAAGATCATCGACAAGCCGTTCGACCGTCCGCTGCTGCACACCGTGCAGAGCGCCGGTTATCGCATTGCCGATATCCAGCAGCCGATGAGCTGAGCCACACATCAGCGCAGTGCAGTGGATGAAGGTACGGGCCCGGCAGGGCCCGCAGCACGCCCAGGGCCCGGTTCTTTCCGGGCCCTTCGTGTTGCCTGCACGACCGGTTTACGAACGGCTTTTCTATAATCGCGGCAAGCCGCTCTGGACCCCGTAATGCCGCACGGCCTGCCGCGCAAGATCCGTATCGCTTTCATCCTGCAGGCAGTGCTGGCCAGCCTGGGCATCCTGCTGGGTGCGTGGCTGGTGTCGCTGGTGATCAAGCACAGCCTGGTCAGCGGGGCGCTGCAGGAAGAAGCCACCTATTTCTGGGAGCTGCACGCCGCCTCGGCGGCGCAGCCGCCGCCCAATACCCGCAACATCCGCGGTTATCTGCTGGAGACCGGGCGTTCGCCACTGACCCTTCCCGCCAACCTGCGCGCGCTGACACCTGGGTTCCATGAACTCAAGGCCGACGACCAGCTGGTATGGGTGGATGCGCGCCCGGAAGGCCGTCTCTATCTGGTGTTCCTGCGCTCGCGCGCGGAGATGCTGGCGTTCTGGTTCGGCATCGTGCCGGTGCTGCTCACGCTGCTGGCGGTGTATGGGGCCAGCTGGGTGACCTACCGTGCCAGCAGCCGGCTGGTGTCGCCGGTGAACTGGCTGGCCCGGCGCGTGTCGCGCTGGGACCCGGGGCACCCGGACGCCACCGACCTCGACCCGGACAAGCTGCCGGCCGACATGCAGGGCGAAACCCGGCAGCTGGCGGCAGCACTGCATTCGCTGGCGACCAAGGTCACCGCGCACGTGGCGCGCGAGCGCAACTTCACCCGCGATGCCAGCCACGAGCTGCGCACCCCGCTGACGGTGATCCGCGTGGCCAGCGACATGGCCCTGGGGGACCAGGAGATCAACCCGCGCCTGAAGCGCAGCCTGCACCGTATCCAGCGTGCCGGCCGTGATATGGAAGCGGTGATAGATGCCTTCCTGATTCTGGCCCGCGAAGCAGACGTGGAGCCGCAGGTGGAGCTGTTCGATGTCAATGAGATCGTGCGCTACGAAGTGGAAAACGCGCGCGAGCTGATTGCCGGCCGCCCGGTGCATATCCACCTGCACAGTGACGGCCCGGTGGAACTGCATGCACCGCCGCGCGTGCTGCAGGTGGTGGTGAGCAACCTGCTGCGCAACGCCTGCAATTACACCGACGAAGGCCGCATCGACGTGGACGTGCACCCGGACCGGGTGGTGGTGCGTGACACCGGCATCGGCATGTCGCCGGAAGCGCTGGCACGCGCGTTCGAGCCGTTCTACCGCGCCGAACCCAGCCGGCCGCAGGGGACCGGGCTGGGGTTGTCGATCGTGCGCCGGCTGTGCGACCGGTTTGGCTGGAAGGTCAGTCTGACGAGTGAGCCGGGTGTGGGGACGCAGGCGACGATTGGTTATCGATGAGTTGGGTCTGACGGTGTGCCGAGCCTGACTCGGGCTTGGTTGGCCAGATCCAATGACGGTTTTAGGTCCCTGAAATCTGGATGGTGCTCATCCACCCCCGAACCACTGGCCGATTCCCAGCGCTGCCACCACTGCTGCGCAGCCTCGATATGGTCTTTGTAGACGTTGGCCTTCCATTGCAGCGACCTCGCGGCATGGCTGTCCTCCATCAAGCCGAGCTTGGTGTCGATCATTTCGAGTTCCGCCGACATCTGAGCGAGGTTCCTGAAGCCCGGCTGGCGCGCGTTGCCGAAGTCAAATGCGTTCAAGGTCGGTTGCTCATCATCGGCGTAGACGTGAAGCAGGATCCTACTCTCGCGCATGAAAATGGCGTCCAGCTTGTTCAGCGTGGTATCGGATACGCTCGAATTGCTCATCTTTGAAGCAAACGCGTCGTGGAGGCTCATTGTCCTTTCGTTGATCCAACGGGGAGGCGCTTGATTGAGTGCGGCGCTTTCCTTGACGGCCGCGTCCCACGGGCGCGCCAGCCTTTTCAAGGAAAGATGCAGAGGATTCGTTGGAGTTCTCTGACTCCATTCGTGGTCGCAGGCAACAAACTCCCAGTTTCTGATCCTCTGCAGCATGATCCGGGTCACCGCCCCCATGACGACCTTGGACTGGCTATCGCGCATGTTGGGTACCAATCGATCATGGATGTCTTGAACATCAGCCATAATCGCCGCACGGCGGGACTCCGAGTTCGGTTGTCTAAGAGTGCAGTTCTCCGTCGCGTTGAATATGCGCTCTAGGCGCTTCAGGGAGCCCCTCGAAATCGTGTCTTTCTTGCAGATCTCATCAACGAAAGTGGTAAGGGATTGCGCCTGTTCGAGACGGCTTGGGAAGAAGCCGCGAATCATCGTGATTGGGTTCATGGGTGCTTCTCGTTAGAAGGAGTGGACTATCTGCCGGGCAGGGAGGCATGACCGGGGCTGCTACACGGTGAGCTGCTTCAGCGCCCGAACACTGCGGTGTGGTAGCCGGGGGGCGGAGTGTTGAGCTCGGAGGTTCCGTCGTCCTGAGAACGGGATCCTTGCGATGTCTCGATTTCACTTGAGTGCTGGCGAATGAAGCCGGGATGGTTGATGCGAACCATCTGGACAGTGGGGTCATCCTTGCCCAGGCAGGACGTCGCCAGCTGTGCCACATGCGACGGCTTACCTTCAGCCAGCTGTTGCTCAAGCACCTTTTGCCACTTCGGAATGTCGCGCTCGATCTGCGCCTTAAGCGTGCAGAGAACATTGCACAAAGGTATGTATGCGGGGCGGTATCTAATGCGATTCAGCTCCGCAAGCGCGCATTTCAATTCTCTCACTGCATCCGAAAGGCTGGCGCACTCGGCGCTTCTGCGGAGCCTGGTCCACTCGCGCGCATCACTCTCCGATTTGAACAGTTCTGCGTAGCCAAAGCGAACTTCCATAAATGCGCGGATCTCATTGATCATGCCCGCGTCCAATTCCGGCTTGTCCCAGTACTGACGTATGAAGTCGGTCAAATTCGCGGGGCTGTTCGGAGCAGGCGAGGAAAGTCTGATCTCTTCGCTCAGTTCCACGTTCATGGCTTTGATAAGCTGGAGTAATGAGTTCTTCGCGGTACATTCCGGCATCACGTGAACATAATCGCTCGCCTTGGAAAGCTCGCGTGTGGTTGAATCGATCCGCTCCGGGGTGCTTGCGCGCTGGCCGTCACTACGCAGGGTTGTGTTGAACAGCGTCTGCAGTTTGCCTTCGGTGATCGTCGAGATCTTCTTGTGATGCAGCTTCGTCGCGAACGCCTGGGATAGCGTCATCTTTCCCGGCCGGTCATCGATGCGATGGAAGCACTGGTTGTACAGTTTGGTAGCGGCGCTGAGCAAGTTCATCGGGACGTTACCTCAGAAATGGAGGTGTCGCCCATCATCTCGGCGATAAAGGCAAGCATCGGTGCGCGGCGGAGCTTGCGTTCGGCGGTAAGCCGCGTGATCGAGGGATCCTGCGGAGTGTAGTAGGACGGCGGCTCTGTTTCCGCCTGCATGAGGACGGCGGCTGCCGGAGGCGGGTCAAACACTTCGGCGTCGATGTTTCCGATCAGTGGCTTTGCCTCCTCCCACGTCGTCTCCACCTCGGAGATCACGGATTCGCACGTCTGCTGTGCGGTGTGCAGAGGGCCGGAAGACGACGAAGCAGAACTGACCAGGGTGCTCCACGCCACTGCGCCTGGCGGCAGAGGGGTGAGTGCGGGAACGCAACCGGCGGACGCTCTGAAGGCGATCACCGCAAGGTCATCTTCGCCCAACCACGAGCAGGCCATCTCGGCAAGGCCTGGCGACTGCTCCAGCCCGCGCCGGGAGAGTACGGATTGCCAATACGAAATCGCGGCGGGAATCGCGTCCTCCATTCCGGAAAGCATGCGTTGGGTTACCACGTGGGCCACCGGGTCCGCTAAACCAGAAACGTACTGGTTGGCCAGCGCGATATCCCTGAGGGCCTGGGAGAGCGGGGCAAATGCTCCGGCCAGCCGGTCGCGCACCTTATCCTCTGTCACCGGCCGTGTGCTCTCCAGCTGATCGAGCTGGTAGTTCGTATTGCAGATGGCGTGCAGCGTTGCAGAGCTCTGCATGTGCTTCACGGCTTGCAGAACAGGAAAGTCGCGATCCCTCCCCGCGAGAGGATCCTGCGTCGATGGCGTGGACAAATGAGGATGCTCAGATGGATCTCGCAGATGGGCCACTGCAGGATGGTGTTCCCCGAGAATGGTCGTCGCCAATGCAACGGTGTCATGGTCGTGCTCGCCGTACGCAGTGATCAGGCGCCGCACCCAGTGGGCTTCGGCCGTGTGTCCGTCGGAGAGTGCAACTCCAAGCTCGGTCTTGAGCGCGCTCTTCAGCTTGTCTTCCTCCCGGTTGGCCAGATATACAAATGCTTCATGGGCATCCCGGCGAAGGCAATTCAACCCTAATGGCACCTCCATACGTCGAGCGATGCTCTGCTCTGGGATGTGGCGATTGGGAACAATCCAGTTCTGGAGCGGGAAGCCATTGACCGCAGACCGCAGTGCAGCCGCAGCCTTTTGGGGGGACATGCCCTTGTCATAAGCCTGCCGAACCGCGTTGGATAGTCTGCCAGGTGCGGTGTTGCGCGCTGAGCGTGGGAAGATGTTGGATAACTTTCCGCTTATGAACGGGGTGAATGAAGCAAGGGATAACTTGGGCATGTCTGTTTCAGTCAGATGATTGGCGCAGCGTGGACAGTCAACGGCCGCCGAGATTGGCGAAGAACGGGCGGCCCAGCGATGAAATTGAAGTTTCTGGTTGATGCTTGAGAAAGGTGCTCGTAGAGCCACGCCCTGCGTGGCTTGGGCGTGGTGCAGGAGCTTGCAGTGACAACGCCGACCAGGCGCTCAGGGCTTCATGAGCGCCAGAGACTGCTTGTCATATCGCAATGGCGAACGCTGCCGGATGGTCCTGTGGAGGCATTCAGGAGCTTTCTGGTTGTTCTGGAAGGCTGTGTCATCCGGCCCTGCCAACCAATCAAGCGCACACTTCATAAGCTCCTCATTGCCAGTCCGGTGACCCAGCTCAAGCACGCCTTTCCATCTGGATACGGCCGCCTTGGAACTCTCCTTCAACGGAAAGATCTCACTGAAGACCATTGCGCGCGCATTCTCCATGCGGATGGATAGCGCGAATTCAACCGCAGTGTTGATCTGCCGCTCGGCGTTGACCAGGCCCTGATACGTTTTCTGACCGGGGAGCTGGATCGGGCCGTCGTTGATGCTGGAGTTGAGCGCTCGCTCGAGCTGAAACTGCGAGTTTGCAATGTGAGTCAGTTCCGCGGCGGCTTCACGGGTAACCGTTCGACAGTGCCGCTTGGATTGGATGCAGGCAACCAATGAGGGGTGTTCCTGGCCGGTTCTGCCAGGGAAAAGTTGCGTGAGCATCTGTGCGAGTTTCAAGCTGCGGGGGCCTCTTGTGCTTAACGGAAGCGGCGGAGCACGATTCCGGGGCATTGCGAACTGAATCGACTTCCGCATGCCCGGTTTTTGTCGTGCCAGAACCGGCCGGGAGCGCCCGGCCGGGAACTACTTTGATGAGTGAACTAGCGCAACGCCGTCATCCATGCGTATCCGCGTGATACCGGGTCCGTTGCAGACGTCTGGCGCTTCTCCTGCGTCTGTTCCGCTGCAGCTTGGCCAAACAGATGGCTTGCCTGCGAGGTGCGGCGGGGACCTCCATCGGCCTCATCCACGGCACCTGCGATCTCGCCAGCGTTCCGCACGCCTGCATCCGTCAGTGCATCGGCGCCGATGATCGAGCTGGGGGTGACATCCCGGCCGAACACGGGATCGTGAGACCCAAGCCATTTGCGTGCAATGTGGATTTCTTCCTTGACCGATTCACCCGCCGCGTCGCGCTGCTGGAGGTCCAGCAGCCGGGCGGTCCAGAAGTGCTCCGCGCTTTTGATGACGGGATAGAAGGATTCCACGCGGTCGATCAGTCGCGGTTTGAACTCGGAGTCGTCTACGTGACGCATATGACTGCGCATCAAATTTATTTAGGAGTTCAGCTCCCGAATGCTTCTGAAGGT
>JAEXNZ010000434.1 GCA_023439425.1 Pseudomonadota bacterium | reverse complement strand
GTTGCCAGCCGATTCCCGGCGACGACATCATGGGCTACCACACCGCCGGCAAGGGCAGCGTGGTGCACCGCATGGACTGTCCGAACCTGGCCGAGCTGCGCAAGTCGCCCGAACGCTGGGTGCCGATCGGCTGGGACACCACCGTGTCCGGCGATTACGACACCGCGCTGGTGGTGGAAGTGGAGAACGGTACCGGCGTGCTGGCCCAGCTGGCCGCGGCGATTGCGCAGAGCCATTCCAACATCGAACGGGTGGATTACCTGGATCGCGATTTCAACGCAGCAGTGCTGGCGTTCAACATCCAGGTCCGCGACCGCAACCACCTTGCCGAGGTCATGCGCAGGTTGCGACGGTTGTCGGTCGTCCAATCCGTCCGCAGGCAATAACGTAGAGCCACGCCCTGCGTGGCTGGCCCACGCATCGCCTGGGCCGGCCAACGGCCGGCGCTACCGGGATGCGATGTGTTCGAAACCGATACAATGGCCCACCATTGTTCGACACATCGAGGCACCCCATGTCCCGCCAGATCATCAACACCGAAAAGGCCCCCGCCGCCATCGGTCCGTACTCGCAGGCCGTGCGCGCCGGCAACACCGTGTACTTCTCCGGCCAGATTCCGCTGGACCCGGCCACCGGCGACATCGTCGGCGTGGGTGACGTGGAAGCCCAGGCTCGCCGCGCCTTTGACAACCTCAAGGCCGTGGCCGAAGCCGCCGGCGGCTCGCTGGACCAGGTCGTGCGTCTGGGCCTGTACCTGACCGCCCTGGCCGAGTTCGCCAAGGTCAATGCGGTGATGCAGGACTACTTCCAGGCTCCGTTCCCGGCCCGTTCCACCATCGAAGTGTCCGGCCTGCCCAAGGGTGCCAACTTCGCGGTCGACGCGGTGATGGTCATCGCCTGACCCTGACGTGGCACGCAAGGCAGCGGCAACTCCGGTCCTGGCACCGTCCGGCGA
Source organism: Pseudomonadota bacterium (assembly GCA_023439425.1). Lineage (GTDB taxonomy): Bacteria > Pseudomonadota > Gammaproteobacteria > Xanthomonadales > Xanthomonadaceae > Stenotrophomonas. The sequence goes on along the minus strand of JAEXNZ010000434.1, from coordinate 2,056 downwards.
GGCATCGTGGTCGATGCTCGCCGGCGTCGGTCCGGCCGTGGCGGCCAAACTGGCCGCCCGCGGTCTGCTGACGCTGCAGGACCTGTGGCTGCACCTGCCGCTGCGTTACGAAGACCGCACCGCGCTCACCCGCATCCAGGACCTGCGCAACGGCGTGCCGGCGCAGGTGGAGGGCCGGGTGGTGGCGGTGGAACGTGGCATGCGGTTCCGCCCCATGCTCAAGGTGGCGGTCGAGGACGAAGGGCAGGGCACGCTGGTGCTGCGCTTTTTCCACTTCCGTCAGCAGCAGGTGGCGCAGTTTGCCAAAGGCACCCGGCTGCGCTGTTTCGGCACGCCCAAGGCGGGCCAGTTCGGGTTGGAGATCGTCCATCCCAGTTACCAGATTCTTGGCCAGCATGAAGAGGCCGCGCTGGGCGACAGTCTGGACCCGGTCTACCCGGCGGTGGAAGGCATCGGCCCGGCTACCCTGCGCAAGCTGATCGGGCAGACGCTGGATCGGTTGCCCGATGAAGGCACGCTGGAGCTGCTGCCCGCAGGCTGGCTGGATGGCCTGGCGCTGCCATCGCTGCGCAGTGCATTGCTCACCGTGCATCGCCCGCCGCCGGATGCGGATCTGTCCGCACTGGCAGCCGGTCGTCATCCGGCACAGCGGCGGCTGGCCATCGAGGAACTGCTGGCCCATCACCTCAGCCTGCGCCGCCAGCGCATGGCGCTGCAGGCGCATCACGCGCCGTCGCTGCGGGGCAGCGGCGCGCTGGTGGAGCAATTGCGCAGCAGCCTGCCGTTCGCGCTGACCGGTGCGCAGCAGCGCGTGTTCGAGCAGATCCGCAAGGATCTGGCCAAGGCTCACCCGATGCTGCGTCTGGTCCAGGGCGACGTGGGCTCCGGCAAAACCGTGGTGGCCGCCCTGGCGGCGATGCTGGCGGTGGAGCGGGGCAAGCAGGTTGCGCTGGCCGCACCCACCGAACTGCTTGCCGAGCAGCATCTGAACAACCTGCGCGGCTGGCTGGAGCCACTGGGCGTGCGCACCGCCTGGTTGGCAGGCAAGGTCACCGGCAAGGCGCGCGCCAAGGTGCTGGCTGACGTCGCATCCGGTGAGGCGCAAGTGGTGGTGGGAACGCATGCACTGATGCAGGAAGCGGTGGTGTTCGCCGACCTTGCCCTGGCCATCGTCGACGAGCAGCACCGGTTCGGCGTGCACCAGCGGCTGGCGCTGCGCGACAAGGGCGCGGACGGACGCAGCGTGCCGCACCAGCTGGTGATGACCGCCACGCCGATTCCGCGCACGCTGGCGATGTCCGAATATGCCGACCTGGACGTGTCGGCGATTGACGAATTGCCGCCGGGACGCACGCCCGTGCAGACCGTCGCGCTGAACAACGATCGCCGCCCCGAACTGATCGAGCGCATCGCGCTGGCGTGCCAGGAAGGTCGTCAGGTCTACTGGGTGTGCACGCTGATCGAGGAAAGCGAAGAGCTGGATGCCACCCCGGCACAGGCCACCTTCGAGTCGCTGCAGGCACTGCTGCCCGGCGTGCGCGTGGGGCTGGTGCACGGGCGCATGAAGGCGGCGGAGAAGCTGGCCACGATGGTGGCATTCAAAGCCGGGCAGATCGACCTGCTGGTGGCCACCACCGTGATTGAAGTGGGCGTGGACGTGCCCAATGCCTCGCTGATGATCATCGAGAATGCCGAACGCCTGGGCCTGGCCCAGCTGCACCAGCTGCGTGGCCGGGTCGGGCGCGGCTCGGCGGTGTCGCGCTGCGTGCTGCTGTACCAGGCCCCGCTGTCGCAGATGGCGCGCGAACGGCTGGAGACGATGCGCCAGACCAATGATGGCTTCCTGATTGCCGAGAAGGATCTGGAACTGCGCGGCCCCGGTGAACTGCTGGGCACCCGCCAGACCGGCCTGGCCGCGTTCCGCATGGCCGACCTCGCGCGAGACGCGGACATGTTGCCGGGCGTGCATGCCTTGGCCGAGCGGTTGTTGGCCGAGCAGCCGGTGGTGGCCGATCGCGTGGTACAGCGATGGATCGGCAGCGCGGTTAGATTCGCG
>JAEXNZ010000402.1 GCA_023439425.1 Pseudomonadota bacterium | reverse complement strand
CGCAACGCGCCGCACCCGCGTCATTGCCGGATTTCGCGCACCGTACGCGCCGGGGCTTCGATCCCCGGACTCGCCCGCCACGGATTGATATCCAACCCGCCACGCCGGGTATAGCGCGCCTCCACCTCCAGCCACTGCGGCCGGCAGCGCTGGGATACCTCGCTGAAAATGCGTTCCACGCACTGCTCGTGGAACTCCGCGTGCTCGCGGTAGCTCACCAGATAGCGCAGCAGGCCTTCGCGGTCGATGCGCGGGCCGTGGTAGCGCACGCTGACGTGCGCCCAGTCGGGCTGGCCGGTGACCGGGCAGTTGGATTTGAGCAGGGCCGAGCTCAGCGTCTCGGTGACCACCTGGCCGTCATTGGCGGACAGCAGCTCCGGCGCGGGCGGGCCATAACGGTCAATGGTCACCTCCAGCTCGTCCAGTGACTCGCCCTCGGCGGTTTCCACCAGCGGCGGTACCCCGAATACCACGTTCACCACCGCGCCGGCGCAGGCCGACAGGTCGCCGGCGATGCATTGGCGGGCGGCCTCGTCGTCGTCGAAGCGGGTGCTGTTGAGCGAGTTGAGATACAGCTTGAACGACTTGGACTCGATCAGGTTCGGCGAGGTGCAGGGCACGCTGACCGTGGCAACGGCCACGCGCGGCTTGCCGCGCCGGTCCAGCCAGCTCAGCTCATACGCCTGCCAGCGGTCGTGGCCGACGAAGGGCAGGTGGGCATCATCCACGCCGATCTCCTCACGGGCAGCGCGGCGGGGAATGGGGAAGAGCAGGCCGGGGTCGTACTGCGACGGGTAGGCGACCTCGCGACCGAGGCTGGAGTCCTGGGGGGTATTCATGGCCGCATTTTACCGCGCGGCGGGACATCCCAAGCCTCGGCGTCCCCCCTGTTCAGAATTACGCTCGAACCCTTCACACCCACGCCATCCCCCATTAACAACCCCTGTGACACCGTGCGATCCATGTCCCCACTTGTGGAAGGGAGCGTGCGGATGAGTACCGACAAGAAGGCCGATTTCTCCGGGGTGTCCGCCAAGGTGGATACCACGGCAGAGAAGGTGGAGAAGGCGGATTTTTCCGGCGTGACCGCCTCGGTGGATACCACGGCCGAAAAGGTAGGCGGTGGCACCTACACCGTGCAGAAGGGCGATTCGCTGTCGAAGATCGCCAAGCGTGAACTGGGCGATGCCAACGCCTGGGGAAAGATTTTCGACGCCAATAAAGATGTGTTGGACGACCCGGACAAGATCTTCCCGGGACAGGTCCTGAAACTGCCGCCGAAGACCTGAACCGACGGTCTGGCCCAACCATTCCCTGGGAGGAATTCCATGAAGAAGACATCGATCAGTACCGCCGTACTTGCAGCACTGCTGGCTACCGTAGCCGTGACCGGCTGCAAGAAGAAAGAAGAGTCGGTGGACACCACCGCGCAACCGGCGGCCACTGCGCCGGCACCGGTGACCGAACCGGCCGCGCCACAGCCGATGACCCAGGCGGCGGCGGTGAATGTCTCCGCAGTGACGGTGGGCAAGACCGCAGCCGCAGACAAGTCGGTGGCTCCGACGGCGCTGTTCGCGCCGAAGGACGTGATCATCGTCTCGATCCGTACGGATGGCACCGCCAACAACACCAACGTGGGCGCGAAGCTGACCTACCAGGACGGCCAGGTGGCCGGCGAACAGAGCCAGGTGCTGAACACCACCGGTGCGGAAACCACCAACGTCAGCTTCACGAATGCCAATGGCTGGCCGGCGGGCAAGTACCGCGCGGAAGTCACGGTAGATGGTAGAGCGGCCGGAACGCCGCAGGAGTTCGAGGTCAAGTAAGCCTACGCCGACTCTCTCCCGGCACGGGCTCACGATGGACGCAGCCGCGAGGCTGCGTCTTTTTTATGCGTGGGCCTTGCTCCAATACCACCGCGTATGGATCGGCTTTGCTACCCGGGGCCTAAACCGCGACAATGCGGGGGTTTCCCCGCAGAGTATCCGTTCCCCATGTCGAACACGCCCAAGATTCTCTACACCCTCACCGATGAGGCCCCGTTCCTGGCGACCGCGTCGCTGCTGCCCATCGTCGAGGCCTACACCGCAACCGCCGGCATTGCGGTCGAGACCCGCGACATCTCGCTGTCCGGTCGGATCCTGGCGCTGTTCCCGGATTACCTGAAAGACGAGCAGAAGCAGGCCGATGACCTGGCCGAACTGGGCCAGCTGGCGACCACCCCGGACGCCAACATCATCAAGCTGCCCAACATCAGCGCCTCGGTGCCGCAGCTGAAGGCTGCCATCAAGGAACTGCAGGACCAGGGCTACGCCCTGCCGAACTACCCGGACGCCCCCACCGACGACGTCTCGCGCGACATCAAGTCCCGCTACGACAAGGTCAAGGGCAGCGCGGTGAACCCGGTGCTGCGCGAAGGCAATTCCGACCGCCGCGCCCCGCTGTCGGTGAAGAACTACGCCCGCAAGCACCCGCACCGCATGGGCAAGTGGTCGAAGGACTCCAAGTCGCATGTGTCGCACATGGACGGCGGTGATTTCTACGGCAGCGAAAAGTCCGCCACCCTGGCCAACGCCGGCAACCTCAAGATCGAACTGGTCAAGGCCGACGGCAGCGCCGTGGTGCTGAAGGAAAAGACTGCGGTCAAGGCCGGTGAAATCGTCGACGCCGCCGTCATGAGCCGCAGCGCGCTGGCTGCATTCGTGCAGGCGCAGATTGCCGATGCCAAGGCCAAGGGCGTGCTGTTCTTGCTGCACCTGAAGGCCACCATGATGAAGGTCTCCGACCCGATCATGTTCGGCGTGGTGGTGGAAGAGTTCTACAAGGATGTGCTGAGCAAGCACGCCGACGTGCTCAAGCAGGCTGGCTTCGACGCCAACAACGGCATCGGCGACCTGTACGCGCGCCTGCCGCAGCTGCCGGAAGCCACCCAGGAAGCGATCAAGGCCGACCTCGCCGCCGAGTACGGCAAGCGCCCGGGCCTGGCCATGGTCAATTCCGACAAGGGCATCACCAACCTGCACGTGCCCAGCGACGTCATCGTCGACGCCTCGATGCCGGCCATGATCCGCGACTCCGGCGGCATGTGGAATGCCGAAGGCAAGCTGCAGGACGCCAAGGCCGTCATTCCGGACCGCTGCTACGCCGGCGTGTACCAGGCCGTCATTGACGACTGCATCGCCCACGGCGCGTTCGACCCGGCCACCATGGGCTCGGTGCCGAACGTCGGCCTGATGGCGCAGAAGGCCGAAGAGTACGGCTCGCACGACAAGACCTTCCAGATTCCGGCCGACGGCACCGTGCGCGTCACCGACGACGCAGGCAGCGCGATCTTCGAGCACGCCGTGCAGACCGGTGACATCTGGCGCATGTGCCAGACCAAGGACGCGCCGATCCAGGACTGGGTCAAGCTGGCCGTGAATCGCGCCCGCCTGAGCAGCACCCCGGCCGTGTTCTGGCTGGATGCCGCCCGCGCCCACGACGCGCTGGTCATCGCCAAGGTCGAGCTGTACCTGAAGAACCACGACACCCGCGGCCTGGACATCCGCATCCTGTCGCCGGTGGAGGCGACGAAGTTCTCGCTGGAGCGCATCCGCAAGGGCCAGG
>JAEXNZ010000391.1 GCA_023439425.1 Pseudomonadota bacterium | reverse complement strand
TCCGGCGACTTGAACAGCTCGGCGCTGGACAGCATGTTCGACGGCAGCAGGGTGTAGTTGAAGGAACGGCTGGCCTCGTCGTTGGTTTCCGAGGTGGCGATGTAGTTGCCGTTCAACTGGGTCAGGGTCAGGTCCGGGTCCAGACCACGTACGCTGACGCTCTTGCCTTCGCCGCCGTCACGGGTGATGACCACGCCCGGCACGCGCTGCAGCGAATCGGCGACGTTCTTGTCGGGGAACTTGCCCACGTCCTCGGCGGTGATCACTTCGACCACGGCGTTGGCGTCGCGCTTCTGCTGCAGGCTCTGCTCGATGGCGTAGCGGTAGCCGGTAACCTGGACGCTGTCCAGGGTGGTGGCGTCGGCGCTCTGGGCCGGGGCAGCGGCGGGGGCGGCCTGCTGGGCGAGGACGGCCGGCGCAAAGGCGGCGGTCAGGGCGAAGGTGATCGCTGCCGACAGGGCATGGCGACCGTTGTTACGGGACATCTGCTTCATTTCCACTCTCTCCCTCTCCTGGATCGAACTGGGGTGCTGGTACACGGATGTGATTGAATCGATCTAATCTTGTGTGCCGATTTCTCTGGGGTATCCGGGCTGCTCCCCCCAGCGCGCCACGGCCGCTGTATGACGGTTTAGAGTTGGATCGATCTAAACCGCCGACCGGGGAATTTTAAACATGGCTGAAACAAAAGCGCATGCTGCTCCGCAATAACTGAACAGGCGGGCGGTCGTTCATGTTGCGGCGCAGAATGCATCGATCCAAACCGGCGTGGTTTACTCCGCCACTTAAATCGATCTAAATTCCCGCCAACGGGGATTTGCACGCCCATCGACCCACAGGAACCCACTGCATGCGCCGATTGCCGTCCCTTCGCCCCCTTCCTGCCCTGCGCCGCCCGCTGTTGGGGCTGGCGTGCCTGACCGTGCTGGGCTTCACCCCGATGCTGCAGGCCGCCCCGGCCGCGCTCGAGCGTGAGGTCAACACCTTCATTGGCAGCAAGGACGACGGCAACACCTTCCCGGGTGCCTCGGCTCCGTTCGGCCTGATCCAGGTCAGCCCGATCGGTGAGCACTACGCCGGCTGGCGCTATGACGACCCGAAGATCCGCGGTTTCGGCCACTCGTTCCTGTCCGGGGCCGGGTGCTGGGAGCAGGGCGGCCAGGTCTCGGTGCTGCCGGTGACCGGCAGCATCGGCCCGGGCGGCGACTTCGATACCGACAACGCCAAGAGCTTCGACCACAAGGCCTATGCGTCCAGCTACACCCATGAAGGCGAAGTAGGGCAGGCCGGCTATTACAAGGTGCGGCTGACCAGCTACGGCGGCATTGATGCCGAGGCCACCGCGCGCACCCGCGCTGCCGCCGAGCGCTACACCTTCCCGGCCGACAAGGCCGAAGGCCACGTGCTGGTCAACGTCGGCCAGGCCAACGAGCGCCATTCGGTGATCGGCAGCGTCATCGACGTGGTCGGCGACCGTGTGGTGGAAGGCAAGCTGGTCACCAAGAGCTTCTGCGGCGGTCACCAGTACACCACCTGGTTCCGGATCGAGTTCGACCGCCCGTTCAAGGCGTTCGGCACCTGGGGCGAGGCCGGCGGTCTGCCCGGCGCGCGCCATGGCATGGAAGGCGAGCAGAAGCCGAGCGGGGCCTGGTTGAGCTTCGATACGTCCAAGGGCCGCGCGGTCACCGCCGTCAGCGCCATCTCGCACGTGGATGCCGAAGGCGCGCGCACCAACCTGCGCGAAGACGGCATGCAGAACGGCAAGCTGCTGGGCTTCGAGCGCATGCGCAGCCTGGCCCAGCAGCAGTGGCGCAAGGAACTGAACACCGTGCGCGTGGACAGCAAGCACGCCGACGACCGCACCGTGCTGTACACCGCGCTGTACCACGCGCTGTTGCAGCCGCTGACCGGCAGCGACGCCGACGGCCGCTACCGCGGCTATGACGACCAGATCCACCGCGCCGACGGCTGGACCTACTACGAGTACTTCTCGCTGTGGGACACCTACCGCGCGCAGAACCAGTGGCTGGCCCTGACCCGTCCCGAGGTCACCCGCGACATCGGCCGCACCCTGCTGGCGATCAACGAACAGGGCGGCTGGCTGCCGCGCTGGGGCTACGCCAACTTTGAAACCAACATCATGACCGGCGACCCGGTCACCCCGTTCATGGCCGACCTGTGGCGTTTCGGTGCACTCAAGGGCCGTGAGGCCGAGGCCTACACCGCGTTGCGTCGCAATGCGTTCGAACTGCCGCCGATGAACTCCCGCCATGCCGGCCGCTCCGGCAACCCGGGCTATGTGCAGAACGGCTTTGTCGCCTATGACCGTGCGTTCCCGTCCAAGGGCATGGATGTCGACCCGCACCACGGCGGCTCGGCCACGCTGGAGTACGCCCTGGCCGACTGCGCGTTGGCCCAGATGGCCGACGGCCTGGGCCACAGTGCCGATGCCGGCGTGCTGCGCGAGCGCGGCCGCAACTGGAACAAGGTGTGGGATGCCGCGGTGCGCGATGAAGAGACCGGCATGAGCGGCTTCCCGCGTCCGCGCATGGACGACGGCAAGTGGTACGTGCCGGCTGACGGCCACTACAGCCCGCGTTCGCACCACGGCTTCCATGAAGGTACCGCCTGGCAGTACCAGTGGCTGGCCCAGCAGGACATGCCGGGCCTGGTCCAGGCTATGCACGGCCGCGAGCAGGCCGGCAAGCGCCTCGATGCCTTCTTTGCCTACGACGCGCTGCTGCAGTCGCCGCTGCAGGCCGCGCGCAAGGAATGGGTGGTGGGGCCGTACAGCTACTACAACCAGTACCGCTACAACCCGAACAACGAACCCGACCTGCACGCGCCGTGGATGTACACCCTGATCGGCCAGCCGTGGAAGACCGCCACGGTGGTACGCGCCGCGCAGCAGCTGTTCACCAACGCGCCCAATGGCGTGACCGGAAACGACGACCTGGGCACCATGTCGGCGTGGTACCTGTTCAGTGCGCTGGGCCTGTACCCGGCCGTGCCGGGCACCGGTGAGTTCCTGCTGCACACCCCGCGCTTCGCCAATGTGGAAGTGGACCTGGGCACCGGCCGCACGCTGAAGCTGCAGGCCCCGGGGGCCGAAGGCCGCACCCTGCAGTACATCCAGTCGGTGAAGGTCGACGGCCAGGACCAGGACAAGGTCTGGCTGGACTGGAACCGCCTGCAGCAGGGCGGCACCATCCGCTATGCACTGGGCACGCAGGCCCCGGAAAGCGGCTGGGGCACCTCGACCGGGGCACTGCCGGTGTCGTATTGCGCGACCCCCGGGGCGTCCCTGGAATGAGCGCGGCGTAGGCCGATGCGATCGTTTAGGCTTGCATCTCCCTTGACCCGCCCGATGCCACGATGAAAAAGGAACGTTCTACTGCCAGAGGGGCCGCCACGAAGGCATCGTCTTCGAAGGGGGCCGCTGCACCCACGTCTCGCGCAAGCGGGCGTGCGGTGACCGTGACCGACATTGCCGAGGCCATCGGGGTCTCGCGCGCGACCGTGTCGCTGGTGCTGCGTGGCAGCCCGCTGGTCAACGTGGACACCCGTGCGCGGGTTGAGGCCGAACTGCGCAAGCAGCGCTACGTCTACAACCGCAGCGCAGCAAATCTGCGCCGTCGCACCTCCAGCAGCGTGGCGCTGGTGATCAACGACCTGTCCAACCCGTTCTTCGCTGAATTCGCGTCCGGCGTGGACGAGGCACTGGGCGCGAAAGGCTACGTGACCCTGCTGGGCAGCACCGGCGAGTCGCCGCAACGCCAGCAGGCGGTGGTATCCACGCTGATGGAGCACACCCCCGCCGGGCTGATCCTGTCGCCGGCCGAGGGCACCGACGCCACCGAGCTGCGCCAGGCGCTGGGCTTCAATGCCAACGTGCTGCTGTTCAACCGCGAGCTGAAAGGCGGGGACTGGGACTTCCTGACCCTGGACAACCAGCAGGGGGCCTACCTGGCCACCCGGCACCTGATTGAGCGCGGGCATACCCGGATTGCGTTCTTCGGTGGCCATGCCGACTCCAGCTCCTGTCATCAGCGCCGTGCCGGCTACAAGCAGGCGTTGGGCGAGGCCGGGCTGCAGGTACCGCCGCAGTGGATGATCGAATCCGCACCCAACCGGCTGGAAGCGGCCGCACGCACCGGCGAACTGTTCGCCGAGGGCGCGCAGCCGACTGCGGCGGTCTGCTACAACGACACCGTGGCCCTTGGCCTGATGCTGGGCCTTGCTTCACGTGGCGTACGCCCCGGCACCGAATTCGCGGTGACCGGCTTCGATGACATTTCCGAAGCGGCGGTGGCCCTGCCGCCGTTGACCACCCTGACCGTGAATCCGCGCGAGCGGGGCCGGCAGGCCGCCGAGCTGCTGCTGCACCGGCTCGACAACCCCACCGCACCGCCACAGCGCACCGTGGCTCCGGTGCAGCTTCGCATCCGCGACAGCAGCGGCCCCGCCGCCTGACATCGCATCCCTTTCATCTGCCCGTACCCTGAGACGCGTCCCGCATGCCCATCTCTCCAACGCCCCGACTGCCCACTTCGTCTTCGTCCGCGCCCGTGGTCAACACGCGCGTCGCGCTGGCGGTGGCCACCACGATCTTCTTCATGTGGGGCTTCCTGACCTGCCTCAACGACATTCTGATTCCGCATCTGAAGGCGGTGTTCGAACTGAACTATGCGCGCGCGATGCTGGTGCAGTTCACCTTCTTCGGTGCGTACTTCCTGATGTCGCTGCCGGCCGGGCGACTGGTCGCGCACCTGGGTTACAAGAAGGGCATCGTTGCGGGCCTGGCGATTGCTGCCGTCGGCGCGCTCGGCTTCTGGCCGGCGGCCGAACTGCGCGTGTATGAAGCCTTCCTTGGCGCGCTGTTTGTGCTGGCCACCGGCATCACCGTGCTGCAGGTGGCGGCCAATCCGTACGTGGCGCTGCTGGGGCCGGAGCAGACCGCGTCCAGCCGCCTGACCCTGGCCCAGGCGCTGAACTCGCTGGGCACCGCGATCGCGCCGATCTTCGGCGGCCTGCTGATTCTGGGCAACACCGTGAAGAGCGCCGACGAGCTGGCCGCGCTGAGCGCGGCCGAGCAGCTGGCCTACCGCACCCAGGAAGCCCAGTCGGTGCAGGGCCCGTACGTCGGCCTGGCGATCGCGCTGGCGCTGCTGGCGGTGTTCGTCTACCTGTTCCGTCTACCGGCGTTGAATGAAACCACCGAGCAGGCCGATCCGGTCAAGCACACCCTGATGGATGCGCTGCGCCACCGCCATGTGCTGTTCGGCGTGCTGGGCATCTTCTTCTACGTGGGCGCGGAAGTGTCGATCGGCAGCTTCCTGGTCAACTACCTGTCGATGCCGAACATCGGTGGCTTCACCGAACAGCAGGCCACCGGTTTCGTGTCGGCCTACTGGACCATGGCGATGATCGGGCGCTTCGCCGGTTCGGCGATCATGGTCCGCTTCTCGCCGCGCGTGCTGCTGACGATCTTCGCTGCTGCCAATGTGGCGCTGCTGGCACTGACCATGAGCACCGAAGGCCATGTCGCGGTGTACTCGGTGGTGGCCATCGGCCTGTTCAACTCGATCATGTTCCCGACCATCTTCGCGCTCAGCATCGAGCGCCTGGGTGCGCTGACCAACAAGGCTTCTAGCCTGTTGATCATGGCCATTGTCGGCGGTGCGATCGTGCCGTTCCTGCAGGGCCTGCTGGCCGACCGCATCGGCCTGCATCTGTCCTTCATCCTGCCGTTGCTGTGCTACGGCTACATCCTGTTCTATGGCATGTGGGGCTCGCGCCCGCGTGCTGGTTTCAGCCAGGGGGGCTGAGCGCGTCATGACCAAGATTGTGTGTTTCGGCGAAATTTTGATCGATCTACTTGCGCAGCCACCGGCCACGCCGGATACCCCGCGCGCGTTCCTGCAGTACGCCGGCGGGGCACCCGCCAACGTCGCCGTGGCCGCCGCGAAACTGGGTGCGGACACCCATTTTGCCGGCATGCTCGGGCAGGACATGTTCGGTGACTTCCTGGCGCAGAGCCTGAGCGACGCCGGCGTGGCCACCGACTGCATCGTGCGGACCGACCAGGCCAAGACCGCGCTGGCGTTCGTGGCGCTGGACGCGCAGGGCGAGCGCAGCTTCAGCTTCTACCGGCCGCCGGCCGCGGACCTGCTGTTCCGCGCCGAGCACTTCCAGCCGGCGTGCTTCGACGGCACGCGCACCTTCCATGTGTGTTCCAACAGCCTGACCGAGGCCGAGATCGCCGAGGCCACGCTGCAGGGCATGCAGCGCGCCCGCGCCGCCAGTGCCCTGGTCAGCCTGGACCTCAACCTGCGTCCCTCGCTGTGGCCGGCCGATGTCGACCCGACCCCGCGTCTGTGGGAGGCACTGAAGCTGGCCGAGCTGGTCAAGCTGTCGCGCGAGGAACTCGACTATCTGGCGGCACCGCTCGGTATCGACGGTGGCGATGCGGTGATCCAGCGTCTGCTGGGGGCCAACGCGCAGGCCGTGGTGGTCACCGACGGGGCCGCGCCGATGCGCTGGTTCACCCGCCATGACCAGGGCACGGTGACCGGCTTCCAGGTGCCTACGGTGGACAGCACGGCCGCCGGCGACGCCTTCGTGGCCGGGCTGCTGTTCGCGCTGGGCGAACGCGGTGCCGATGGCAATGCCTTCGCTGGATTCTGCCGTGATGCAGCCGGCCTGCGCGAGGCGATCCGTTTCGGGGCCGCCGTGGGCGCTCTCGCGGTCACCCGCAAGGGCGCATTCGCTGCCATGCCCAGCCTGGCCGAAGTGACACAACTGCTGCAGCAACAACAGGACACCGCCGCATGACCACGTTTGTTCCGCCCCAGCCCGATTTCCGTTCGCCCGAGTTCCTGCGTGCGCATATCGCGCAGACCATGGCCTTCTACCAGCCGCACGAGATCGACCCTAAGGGCGGCTTCTTCCACTACTACCGTGACGACGGCAGCGTGTACGACGCCAGCCACCGGCATCTGGTCAGCAGCACGCGCTTCGTGTTCAACCACGCCATGGCGTACCGCGAGTTCGGCAAGCCCGAAGACTTGAAGGCGGTGGAACACGGTATTGCCTACCTGCGTAACGTGCACCGCAATCCGGCCACCGGTGGTTACGCCTGGACCCTGCGCGACGGCGTGGTCGAAGATGCGACCAACCACTGCTACGGCGTGGCGTTCGTGCTGCTGGCCTACAGCTGTGCGCTGAAGGCCGGCATCGGCGAAGCCCGGCAGTGGATGGATGAAACCTGGCAGCTGCTGGAATCGCGTTTCTGGGAGCCGGAGTTCGGCCTGTACAAAGACGAAGCGGATGCCGACTGGAACTTCAGCGACTACCGTGGCCAGAACGCCAACATGCACATGTGCGAGGCGATGCTGGCGGCGTTCGAGGCAAGTGGCGAACAGCGCTACCTGCAGCGTGCACTGCTGCTGGCCGACCACATGACCCGCCGCCAGGCGGCGCAGGGCGAGGGTCTGGTGTGGGAGCACTACGACACCCAGTGGAAGATCGACTGGAACTACAACCTCGACAACCCCAAGCACCTGTTCCGTCCGTGGGGCTTCCAGCCCGGTCACCAGACCGAGTGGGCCAAGCTGCTGCTGATCCTGGATCGGCACATGCAGGCCGACTGGCTGGTGCCGACCGCACGCCACCTGTTCGACGTGGCGGTGGAACGCAGCTGGGATGCCGAACGCGGTGGGCTGTATTACGGCTTCGCGCCGGATGGCAGCGTGTGCGACGACGACAAGTACTTCTGGGTGCAGGCCGAGTCGCTGGCCACGGCGGCGCTGCTGGCCAAGCGCACCGGTGAATCTGTGTACTGGGAGTGGTACGACAAGCTGTGGGCGTATGCCTGGCAGCACATGATCGACCACCAGTACGGCGCGTGGTATCGCATCCTGGATGCGGACAACCGCAAGTACAGCGATGAAAAGAGCCCGGCCGGCAAGACCGATTACCACACCATGGGTGCCTGCCACGAAGTGTTGAACGTGGTGCGCTGACTGGGGATTGAAAACGGCCGTTTCGCCACGCCCTGCGTGGCTTTGCGGTGCTGAAATGACCCGTTTCGCCACGCTCCGCGTGGCTTCCCGGTGCTGGAACGACCCGTAGAGCCACGCCCTGCGTGGCTTCGCGGTAATGATCGACCGTAGAGACGCGCCATGCGCGTCTGCGCGGGGTCTGGGT
>JAEXNZ010000341.1 GCA_023439425.1 Pseudomonadota bacterium | reverse complement strand
CCCGAATGTCATTTCGGTCACCGGCGAGCACAACGGCATCACCGTGGAAGTGGCGCTGCAGTGGACCGACTCTTACCAGGAGACGATGTACTGCTTCACCAACAACATTCCGCAGAAGGACGGCGGTACCCACCTTGCCGGCTTCCGTGGCGCACTCACCCGCGTGCTCAACAACTACATCGAACAGAACGGCATCGCCAAGCAGGCCAAGATCAACCTGACCGGCGACGACATGCGCGAAGGCATGATCGCCGTGCTGTCGGTGAAGGTGCCGGATCCCAGCTTCTCCAGCCAGACCAAGGAAAAGCTGGTCAGCTCGGACGTGCGTCCGGCGGTGGAAAACGCCTTCGGCGCCCGCCTCGAAGAGTTCCTGCAGGAAAACCCGAACGAAGCCAAGGCCATTGCCGGCAAGATCGTCGACGCCGCCCGCGCCCGTGAAGCCGCGCGCAAGGCCCGCGACCTGACCCGCCGCAAGGGTGCGCTGGACATCGCCGGTCTGCCCGGCAAGCTCGCCGACTGCCAGGAGAAAGATCCGGCGCTGTCCGAACTGTTCATCGTCGAGGGTGACTCCGCAGGTGGCTCGGCCAAGCAGGGCCGCAACCGCAAGAACCAGGCGGTGCTGCCGCTGCGCGGCAAGATCCTCAACGTGGAACGTGCGCGCTTCGACCGCATGCTCGCGTCCGATCAGGTCGGTACGCTGATCACTGCACTCGGCACCGGCATCGGCCGCGACGAGTACAACCCGGACAAGCTGCGTTACCACCGCATCATCATCATGACCGACGCCGACGTCGACGGCGCCCACATCCGCACCCTGCTGCTGACCTTCTTCTACCGTCAGATGCCGGAGCTGATCGAGCGTGGTCACGTCTACATCGGCCTGCCGCCGCTGTACAAGATCAAGCAGGGCAAGCAGGAGTTGTACCTGAAGGACGACCCGGCACTGGACGCGTACCTGGCCAGCAGCGCGGTGGAAAACGCCGGCCTGATTCCGGCCGAAAACGAGCCGGCGATCGAAGGCATCAACCTCGAAAAGCTGCTGCTCGCCTATGCGTCCGCGCAGGAAGCGATCGACCGCAATGCGCACCGCTATGACCGTCAGGTGCTCGAAGCGCTGGTCGACTTCACTCCCATGGATCTGGAGCACCTGCGCAAGGCCGGCGATGACGAAGGCCTGGCCGCACTGGCCAAGCGTCTCAACCAGGGCAGCCTGGGTGCACCGCGCTTCTCGCTGGAACTGCAGGAACCGAACGACCAGCGTCCGGCCGCCGTGCTGGTCACCCGTCGCCACATGGGCGAAGAGCTGGTCCAGGTGCTGCCGCTGGCGGCGTTTGAAACCGGTGAGCTGCGTGCCCTGCATCAGTCCTCGCTGCTGCTGCATGGCCTGGTCCGCGCCGGTGCCAAGATCAGCCGCGGTGCCAAGTCCGCCGAAGTGGAAAGCTTCGCGCAGGCCCGCAACTGGTTGCTGGAGGAAGCCAAGAAGGGCCGCCAGATCCAGCGCTTCAAGGGCCTGGGTGAAATGAATCCGGAACAGCTGTGGGACACCACCGTGAACCCGGACACCCGCCGCCTGCTGCAGGTGCGCATTGAAGACGCGGTCGCCGCCGACCAGATCTTCAGCACTCTGATGGGCGACGTGGTGGAACCGCGCCGCGACTTCATCGAAGACAACGCCCTGCGGGTCTCCAACCTGGATATCTGACACAATCGGTCCAATCCGGTCGGTTGCCTGACGCAACCGGCCGGATTTCACCCTTGCTGCCAGGTATTCGATGTCTGCTACTGCCCCGTCGGCGTCCGCGACGCCTCCGCCGCCGCCCGCCCTGCCGGGCACGCCGCCCCGGACCCCGCCGCGCAAGCCCGGCTCGCCGGTGGCGGGCTTCTTCATCGACCTCGGTATCGCCATTGCCACTCTGCTGGCGCTGAGCATGCTCAGCGGCCTGCTCTGGGGCATGTTCCGCGCGGTTGAAGCGGTCAAGGAAAGCGGACCGGATGCCGCCGCTGCGGCCATGCAGCAGCTGGGACAACCCGGTGCACTGGCGCAGATTCTGATGGCCCTGTTCGCCACCGGCGGTGCCGCGCTGGTGCTGTACTTCCTGCGCCGCCGTGCCGACGCCAGTGAACGCGAACGCTCGTGGCAGGCCGCGCGCCGGGCCTCCACCTGGTGCTGGACCCTGCTGGTGGCCACCTGCGTGGTGATTGGCAGCAACCTGATTTCCTGGCTGGCCAAACTGGCCGGCAGTGAGCCGGTGCCCAGCAATCTGGCGCTGATGGAACAGGCGCTGGAACACTTCCCGTGGTTCCTGGCCCTGTTCGCCATCGTGCTGGCCCCTGCCTACGAGGAACTGCTGTTCCGCCGCGTGCTGTTCGGGCGCCTGTGGCAGGCCGGCCGCCCCTGGCTGGGCCTGGTGCTGAGCAGTTTCGCTTTTGCCCTGATCCATGAAATTCCGGGCACCAGCGCCAACGGTCCGCTGGAAATCGCCCAGCTGTGGCTGGTGTACGGCGGCATGGGCGCGGCCTTTGCCTGGCTGTACCAGCGCACCGGCACCTTGTGGGCGCCGATTGCCGCGCACGCCTTGAACAACGCCATCGCCTTGGCGGCGCTGGTGTTCCTCGGCTTGCACTGAATTGCCGGGTTTGACAAAAATTTACGTTCCACGGCGCAACACTGCACACATGAACACGGGAACCCGCACCATGAAACCGCTGCTGCTTGGGTTGGCGATCACCCTGCTGGTGAGCGCCTGCGCCACCACTACCTCGCCCACCGGGCGGCGGCAGATGGTGGGCGGTGTTTCACAGGCCGAGCTGGACGAGCTGGGCGCCCAGGCCTTCGCCGAAACCAAGCAGAAGGAAAAGATCAGCACGGACGGCAAGCAGAACGCGTACGTGCAGTGCGTGGTCAATGCGCTGGTCGCGCAGCTGCCCTCTCAATACCGTGGCGTACGGTGGGAGGCAGCGGTGTTCGTCAACAACGAGCCCAACGCCTTCGCCCTGCCCGGCGGCAAGGTTGGCGTGAACACCGGCATCCTCAGCGTGGCCAAGAACCAGGACCAGCTGGCAGCGGTGATCGGGCATGAAATCGGCCACGTCATTTCGCGCCACCACGAAGAGCGCCTGACCCGCCAGATGGGTGCCCAGACCGGCTTGGCCGTGCTCGGTGCGCTGGCCGGCGCCGCCTACGGTGACGGAGCCGCCAGCACGGTGAACCAGCTCGGCGGTGCCGGTGCCCAGGCCGCGTTCCTCCTGCCCGGGTCGCGCACCCAGGAAAGCGAGGCCGACGTGGTCGGGCAGCGGTTGATGGCCGAGGCCGGGTTCGACCCCGCCCAGGCGGTCAATCTGTGGCAGAACATGATGGCCGCCGGGGGCTCGCGCTCGCCGCAGTGGCTGTCCACCCACCCCGACCCGGCCAACCGGATTCGCGAGCTGCAACGCGATGCACCGGCCCTGAATGGGGTGTTCCAGCAGGCTCAAGCCGCCGGTCGCAAACCGCGCTGTGGCTAGTACGACCAAAGGATGTTGTGCCGCAGCATCGGAAACGGTTTTTCACGACAACAGTTTCTGATACGTTTGGCGGCTCAGATTTTTCTGACAGTCCGTTTTGATGCCGCCGCGGCGGTTTGATCGAGGTGAATGATGATCTTCAGCAACCACAAGCAAGCCGTGCTTACCGTACTCATCGCGACCGCCCTCGGTGGCGTCGTGGTCACCGACGCCGTTGCCCAGAGTCGCAGCAGCGACCGCAGCAGCGATCGTCGTGGCAGCAAGAACGAGGCCAAGGCCGAAGCGTTGTACCC
>JAEXNZ010000296.1 GCA_023439425.1 Pseudomonadota bacterium | reverse complement strand
TTCATCACCCCGTAGATCATCAGCCCGAGCAGCCCGAAGAAGAACAGCACGCCGATGACGATGGCAACGGGTGGAATGGGGCGGGGCTCAGACATTCGGTAATTCCTTGATACGGCGGAAGCGGCGGTCAGCGGCGGTGACAAACCCGCCCAGCGCCATCAGCAGCGCACCCAGCCAGATCCAGCGGACAAACGGCTTGATATGCACGCGCAGCGCCCAGGCATTGTTGCCCAGCGGCTCGCCCAATGCCACGTAGACGTCGCCATTTACCCGCGCATGGATGCCCGCCTCGGTCATCACCTGGCCGCCGCTGGCATAGGCGCGTTTCTCCGGGTGCAGCAGGGCGATCTCACGGTCACCGGCGAACACCCGCACGTGGCCCCGGTCGGCCACGTAGTTCGGGCCCTGCTGGTGATCCACGCCTTCGAACTGGAACGCATAGCGCCCGATCTCGATCTGCTGGCCAGGGGCCAGTGCGATCTCGCGCTGCACGTTAAGCGCCTCCACCAGCAGCGCGCCAACCAGGAACACCGCCACGCCGAAATGCGCCAGCAGCATGCCGACCATTTCCGCGTTGAAGCGGCCGTTACCACGCAGGCGCTGCCAGACGAAGCGGGCGGTACCGAATGTGACCCACGCGGCGGCGGCAACACCGGCGGCGGTTTTCAGCTTGCCCTGCGGAGCCATGAACCAGGCCACCACGCCCAGCGCGAGCGCGAACACCGCCCAGGGGGCCAGCAGCGCCAGCCGCTTTGAAGCCTGGTCGCGCTGCCAGTTCACCAGCGGGCCGAACGGCAGCAGCAACACCAGCGGAGCCATCAGCAGCAGGAACAGGGTGCCGAAGTAGGGCGGTCCCACGCTCACCTTGCCCAGCCCCAGTGCATCGGCCAACAGCGGGTACAGCGTGCCCAGCAGGACCATCGCGCAGGCGGTGGCCAGCAGCAGGTTGTTCGCCAGCAGCAGGGTCTCGCGCGAGGTCGCCATGAAGCCCTTGCGCGGGTCTTCCGCGTTCAGGCCACCGGCGCGCAGTGCATACAGCAGCAACGCTGCGCCGACCACCAGCGCCAGGAACACCAGAATGAAGGCACCACGCGCGGGATCAGCGGCGAAGGAATGCACACTGGTCAGCACGCCCGAGCGCACCAGGAAAGCGCCCAGCAGCGACAGCGCGAACGCGGCGATGGCCAGCAGCAGGGTCCAGCTGGCAAAGCTGCCGCGCTTCTCCGTCACGGCCTGCGAATGGATCAGCGCCGCGCCGGCCAGCCACGGCATGAAGCTGGCGTTTTCGACCGGGTCCCAGAACCACCAGCCGCCCCAACCCAGCTCGTAGTACGCCCACCAGCTGCCCAGCGCGATGCCCAGGGTGAGAAAACCCCAGGCGATGTTGGTCCACGGCCGGGTCCAGCGCAGCCAGCGCGCATCCACGCGACCATCCAGCAGCGCGGCGATGGCGAACGCGAACGGCACTGCAAAGCCTACGTAGCCGATGTACAGCATCGGCGGGTGGATGATCAGCCCCGGGTCCTGCAGCAGCGGGTTGAGGTCGCGTCCTTCCAGCGGTGCGGGCAGCAGGCGGGTGAACGGATTGGAGGTGAAGAACAGGAAGGCGATGAAGCCCACGCTGATGATGCCCATCACCCCCAGCACGCGTGCGCGCACGGTATCGGGAAGTTGCTTTGAGCCCAGCGCCACCGTGCCGCCCCATAGTGCCAGCACCAGCACCCACAGCAGCAGCGAGCCTTCGTGCGCGCCCCACACCGCAGAATAGCGGTAGGCCAGCGGCAGCAGCGTATTGGAGTTCTCGGCCACGTAGCGCACCGAGAAATCCTGCTGCACGAACGCGGCGGTGAGCACCGCGAACGCGCCGGCAATCAGCGCCAGCTGTGCGTAGGCGGCGGGGCGTGCAATGGCCATCCATTCGGCACGCTGGCGTTGCGCGCCCAACAGCGGCAGCACGGCCTGCAGCAACGCGGCCAGCAGCGCACACCCCAGCAGAATCTGCCCAATCTCAGGCAGCACTCAGCGAGCCTCCACGGCCGGTACCGGCACGTCGTGCTTGGTGTGTGCCGCGCCCATTTTGTCGGCGACTTCCTTGGGCACGTAGTTTTCGTCGTGCTTGGCCAGCACTTCATCGGCGATGAAACGGCCATTTTCCAAGCGGCCGCTGGCGACCACGGCGGTGCCTTCGGCGAACATGTCCGGCAGGATGCGCGAGGTACTCACCGGCAGGGTGGCATCCCCATCGGTAACCACGAAGTGCGCTTCCAGCGAGCCGTCCGCGCGCTGGAACGAACCCTTCACCACCATGCCGCCGAGGCGGAAGCGTTCCTGGTTGCCGGCGTCGCCGCGCAGCACTTCGGCCGGCGTGTACAGATACGCGATGTTCCGCTGCAGCGCGAACGCCACCAGCGTGGTGGCCAATCCGCCGGCCAGCAGCACAATCACCACCCACATCAAACGACGACGCTGTACCGGGGTCATCGGCTCAGCTCCGTGCTGAGCGGGGCGGCGGCAGGCACCTTGTCACGTGCACGCAGGCGTTCCTGCCGGCGCAGCGCCTGACGCTTGGCGCTGCGCAGGCGTAGCCAGGAACCCAGCGCATCGGCCGCCAACACCAGAATGAAGACCGAGAACGCCGCAATCAGGAAGGGGACGTGCGTCATCGCGTGGCCTCCTTGGCGGGAACGCCACCAAAGCGCTCAGCCACCCAGGCCTTGCCGGCCTCACGCGAAAGATTGTCAGCACGGGCCTTGGCCAGCAGCGAACCGGCAAACCACAGCTTGGTGGCTACCACCATCCACCACAGCGGGCCGATCAGCTGGTCGCGCACGGCGTTGTCGCCAAACACGTTGATCGACTGCCGCTGGTGCAGGCCGCCCCACCAGTCCACCGAATAGCGGATCACCGGCAGCAGGCTCACGCCCACAATCGCCAGCAGGCCGGCGGCGCGCGCGGCGCTGCGGCGGTCTTCAATGGCGTGATACAGGCCAATCACACCCAGGTACAGGAACAGCAGCACCAGTTCGCTGGTCATGCGCGGGTCCCAGTCCCACCAGGTACCCCAGGTGCCTTTGCCCCAGATGCTGCCGGTGAGCAGGGTGATCAGGGTGAAGCCCGCGCCCATCGGCGCGCAGGCCATGGCCAGGATCTCGCAGATCTTGATCCGCCAGATCAGCGCGATGGCCGCATAGAAGGCCATCAGCGCGATCACGAACAGGCTCATCCAGGCGCTGGGCACGTGGATGTAGATGATGCGGAAGGCGTCCAGCTGCTTGGCTTCGGCCGGCACCACGAACAACCCCTGGTACAGCCCGATCAGCAGCACCGGCACCGCTGCCACATAGAACAGGCGCGACCAGCGCGCAGCGAAGCGGTCGAAGGTGGGCGGCGAACCGAATTGGTGGAACCAGCGGGTCAAAGAGTTCATGCAGCGGAAGCTATCTCAACGATGGGCGGTACAACGGCTGATCGTAGGGACGCGCCATGCGCGTCTGCGGTGAACGGGTAACACAGGCAACGCCACTTCAACTCAACGATATCCGTATCGCAGCGGCCGTTGCCAACGGGGCCAGCACCAGCGCCACCACCAGCCCGGCCCCCAGCAGCAGCAACGCCCCCACCGGATCCTGACCACGTACGGCAGCAGAAACCGCCCCCGCACCAAACACCAGCACCGGCACATACAGCGGCAGCGCCAGCAACGCCACGAGAATACCAGAGCGGCGAATGCTGACCGTCAGCGCGGCCACCACGCCGCCAATCAGGCTCAGCAGCGGGGTGCCCAGCAGCAACGATGCCAGCAACAACGGCAACTGGTCATGTGGCAGATGCAGCATTTCCGCCAGCAGCGGGCTGACTACGATCAGGGGCAGGGCGGTGGTGGCCCAGTGCACCAGCACCCGCACCAGCACCAGCCAGGCCAGCGGCACCGGGGCCAGCAGCCACTGCTCCAGCGAGCCATCCTCGGCATCGCTGCGGAACAGCGAGTCCAGCGCCAGCTGCCCGGCCAGCAGCACCGCCAGCCACAGCACCGCCGAGGCCACCTTGCTCATGGTGGCCGGGTCGCGGCCCAGGGCGAGAGCGAACAGCACCACCACCAGCAGCGCGAACAGCACCGGCTGCAGCGCATCGCCACGCCGGCGCCAGAGCAGGCGCAGGTCACGGGTGATCAGGGCGCGGGCGGTCTGCCACAGGCCGGGTTCGGTACCGGGGGCGATCATGCGGCGGCCCCGGCGGCTGACAATTCAATCAACCGCGTCCGCACCGGCGGCGCGGCATACGCCCCATGCGTGGTCACCAGGGCCGCCCCGCCGGCACGCAGATGCGCCGAAATCATCCGGTTCACCAGATTGATCCCATCCAGGTCCAGATTCGCGTACGGCTCATCCAGCAGCCACAGCGGTGCCGGGGAGAGCCAGATGCGGGCCAGCGCCAACCGTCGCTTCTGGCCAGCCGACAGCTGCCGCACCAAGGTGTCCTCGTAACCGGCCAGACCCACAATGGCCAGGGCATTGCCCGGCATCTGCCGGGCGCGACGCCCATGCAGGCCGCACAGGAAATTCAGGTTCTCCAGCGTGTCCAGGTCGCCCTTCAGCGCGGGCAGGTGGCTCAGGTAGGACACGAACTGGGCGCGTTCACGCCGGCCGGCCGGCTTGCCATCAATCTGGATCTGCCCGGCCGACGGCGGCAGCAGCCCCGACAGCACCCGCAGCAGGGTGGTCTTGCCGGCCCCGTTGCCGCCCTGCACCAGCAGCGCCTCGCCGGCATCCACCTGCAGGTCCAGCGGCCCGAACACCGGTTCATCGTTGCGGTTGAAGGTCAATCCGTGCGCAGCCAGCAGCGGCGGGGTGTTCGGGGTGTTGTGCATGTGGGGGAGTGTAGCGGGATCATTTGAGATTGGATGTGCGTATATGGCCACGTGGACGCCGGTATCCGATCCCTTACACTTCAGGGTCTCTTGCCCCACGTTCTGGATGTACATGAACCCGCAGACCAAGCTGCCCAAGGTGGGCACCACCATCTTCACCGTGATGTCCCAGCTGGCCGCCGAGCACGGGGCCGTCAACCTGGGCCAGGGTTTCCCGGATTTCTCTGCGCCGCAACGCCTCATCGATGAAACCGTGAAGGCCATGCGTGACGGCCTGAACCAGTACCCGCCGATGACCGGGGTCGCCCCGCTGCGCCAGGCCATCGCCCAGAAGTCGCTGGATCTGTACGGCGCGCAGGTGAATCCCGACACCGAAATCACCGTCACCAGCGGGGCCACCGAGGCGATTTTCAACGCGATCCACGCCGTGGTCCGCCCCGGCGAGGAAGTCATCGTCCTCGACCCCGCGTATGACTGCTACGAACCCGCCATCGATCTCGCGGGTGCCCGTGCCGTGCACGTGCCGCTGGACCCGCAGACCTTCGCGGTCGATTGGGACCGCGTGCGCGCCGCGATTACCCCGCGCACCCGCCTGCTGATGGTCAACACCCCGCACAACCCGTCCGGGGCCATGTTGACCGAAGCGGACATGCAGGCCCTGTGCGACGTGCTGCGTGGTACCAATATCTACCTGATTTCCGATGAAGTGTACGAACACATCATCTACGACGGCCGTCGCCACGAATCCGCGCTGCGCTACCCGGAACTGCGCGAACGCACCTTCGTCATCTCCAGCTTTGGCAAAACCTACCACTGCACCGGCTGGAAGATCGGCTACGCGGTGGCCCCGCCGTTGCTGACCGCAGAATTTCGCAAGGTGCACCAGTACAACACCTTCACCAGCTTCGGCCCGGCCCAGTACGGTTTTGCCGCGATGATCCGCGACGAACCGGAACACCATCTGGAACTGGGCGCGTTCTACCAGGCCAAGCGCGACCGTTTCCGCGAGCAGCTGCTGGGCACCCGCCTGAAGCCGCTGCCGGTGCCGGGTGGCTACTTCCAGCTGGTGGACTACTCCGATATCAGCGACCTGCCGGACCACGAATTCGTGAAGTGGCTGACCATTGAAAAGGGTGTAGCCGCCATTCCGCTGTCGCCATTTTATGAAACAGCACCGGAAGGCCAGCGCCTGGTGCGACTGTGCTTCGCCAAAAACGACGCCACCATGGACGCGGCGATTGAACGCCTGAAGGTGCTCTGATGAACGCCCCCGCACGCCCCGACCTGCGCGTCAGCCTGGTGCAGAGCAACACCCGTTGGCACGACCCGCAGGGCAACCGCGAGCACTACGGCGCTTTGCTGGCCCCGCTGGCGGGTCACACCGACCTGGTGATTCTTCCGGAGACCTTCACCAGCGGGTTCTCCAACGATGCCATCTTCCGCGCCGAGGGCATGGAAGGCCCGACCGTGGCGTGGATGCGCGAGCAGGCCGCCAAGCTGGGCGCGGCCGTCACCGGCAGCGTGCAACTGCGCGTGGGCGAGGAGGTCTACAACCGCCTGCTCTGGGCCACGCCCGATGGCGAGCTGCATTATTACGACAAACGCCATCTTTTCCGTTACGGCAACGAGCACCTGCGCTATGCCGCTGGCAATGAACGATTGAGCGTGGAATGGAAGGGCTGGCGGATCAATCCGCTGGTCTGCTACGACCTGCGCTTCCCGGTGTTCTGTCGCAACCGTTACGACGTTGAGCGTGCGGAGGACCTGGACTTCGACCTGCAGATTTTTGTCGCCAACTGGCCGTCGGCACGTGCCTATCCTTGGCGCACCTTACTGCGCGCGCGTGCGATCGAGAACTTGTGCTACGTGGCGGCGGTGAACCGGGTCGGTGTGGACGGCAATGACCTGCACTACGCAGGCGACAGTGCTGTGATCGACTTCCTCGGCCAGCCGCAGCTGGAGGTCCGTGAGACCGAGCAGGTGGTGACCACCACCATTTCGGCGGCCGCGCTGGCGGCACATCGCGCGCGCTTCCCGGCCATGCTGGATGCTGACGGCTTTACCCTTCATGGTGGTGGCGCGGGAGGCAGCTGAACGCAGCCCACATGCAGCTGCGTGGGCTCATTCGGGCAACACGCGCACACTGCTAGATTCAGTGCCATTGTCCCTTAGCGTGAGCACACCGCAATGAAAACGTACGCCTTGGCTTTTGTCGCGCTGTCTTCTTTTGCCATGGTTCCGGCAGCCCGCGCCGCCGGCAACATTGACTGCGAACTGCACTACAACCTGTCCGGCTGGTCGGTGTTCTACAAGACGGCATCGGGCAGCGGCACCATCACCTGCGACAATGGTGCGCGTATTCCGGTGAAGATCACAGTCAAAGGTGGTGGCCTGACCGTGGGTAAATCCAAGATCACCGACGGCAAGGGGCGTTTCAGCGGTGCGTACTCGGTCAATGACTTGATTGGTTCCTACGCTTCGGTGGAAGCACACGCGGGTGCCGACAAGTCCAGCAGTGCCCAAGTGGTGACCAAGGGCGACGTGTCGCTGGCTTTGGCGGGCACTGGCAAGGGTTGGGACCTTGGCGTCGCGGGCAGCAAGTTCACGATTGAGCGGCGTTGACGATTCGCGACTGCCGGCAGCGCCCGGCGTAATGAAAGAGCCGGCTTTCGCCGGCTTTTTCTTTTACTGCTGCGTGGCAGCCCAGGCGAAATGTCCGCGCTGCGGTTCGGGTAGTTTGGGCAGATAGCTGTACATGGTGCGCACCGCCCAGCAGGCGTCGGCGTCGCTGGCGGTGGGCAGGGTGCTCATCACTTGGCCCAGGCGCTGGCGCTCGTCATCGCTGGGTACCAACTGCACCAGTGCGATGGCGGCTTCGTTGACCTGTGCTTCGCTGACCTGGGTCAGCGGGCGCTGCTGCAGTTCGGCCAGGGTGGCCTGGTAGGCGATGTCGAACCATTCATTGATCACCGGCTGCGGCAGGGTGGCCAGCGTCTCGATGATGCGTTCGCTGCTGCGTGCGGCTTCGGCGGGTGTGGTGACCTTGGCCATGGCGGCGCAGTCGGCGACCGACTGCTTGTGCAGCAGCTGCCCGACCAGTTCGGCGCGGCGTTCCAGCAGCGGGAGTTCGAGGCGACCCATGCCGGACATGGACAGCTGTGCGCCCATGACCTGGGCCTGTTCGGGGCTGAGGCCCTTCATGCGCTCCAGGTAGGCGGGTTCGCGCACCAGCTTGCGGGTGGTGGTGTCGACCGGGGCGTGCAGGGGTGAGGATTTGGGGAACGGGTTTTGTGAGGCGGCCAGTTCTTCCTGGACCTTTTTGCAGCCGGTTACGGCGGTGAGGGTTAGGGTGCAGAAGAGGAG
>JAEXNZ010000293.1 GCA_023439425.1 Pseudomonadota bacterium | reverse complement strand
CGCGAATTGGCCAGCTGGTTGCCCAGCGTGTACACCACTTCCAGGTCGCGGGCGGCACCGGCGAAGGTCCAGTCCGGCTGCCACTCGTCGCCCTGCTGGTGGTAACGCTTGGCGGTGTAGTCATCGGAGGCCTTCTTGCCAGCCTCCACGCCACCGTCCACCCAGTCCTGGCCCGCCGAGTACGACACTGCCGGCACGCCGCGCTTGGCGAACGGGAAGTGATCGGAACGGAAGAACAGGCCGGCTTCCGGCTTCGGGTCCGGGGTGTAGCGGATGTCCCAGCCTTTGGCCACGTCCTTCAGCTGATCCAGCAGTTCCAGCTTGGCCGAACCGTAGATGCCGAAATCACGCGACGGCCCGAACGGGGCCATGCCGTCCATATTGATCACCGCCACGGTCTTGGCCAATGGGTACAGCGGATGGCTGGCGTAGTACTCCGAACCCAGCAGGCCCTTTTCCTCGGCGGTCACTGCCAGGAACAGCACCGAACGCTCCGGGCGCTCGCCCTTGGCGAAACCACGGGCCAGTTCCACCAGCGAGGCGGTGCCGCTGGCGTTGTCGAGCGCGCCGTTGAAGATGGTGTCACCGTTCGCGTCCGGCTTGCCCACGCCGATGTGGTCCCAGTGCGCGCTGTAGATCAGCGTTTCATCGGGATGCTTGCTGCCTTCCAGGCGTGCGGCCACGTTGTGCGAGGTGATCACCTCGGTCTTCACCGCGTACTTGGCGCTGAGGGTTTCCCCCTTCAGTTCGACCGGCTTGAAGTCCGGCTTCTGCGCCTGCTTCTTCAGTGCTTCGAAGTCCTGCCCCGCGCGCTTGAACAGCTCCACCGCCAGGTCGCGCTGGATCCAGCCTTCCAGCAGCGGGTGGGCTTCGGCCGGGTTGTCGCGGACCACGTCGAACATGGTGTTGGTGTTGCTGCCGGCCACCGTGGCCCAGCCATACGAGGCCGGCGCGGTTTCGTGCACGATCAGCACGCCCAGTGCGCCCTGGCGGGCACCCTCTTCGTACTTGTAGGTCCAGCGACCGTAGTAGGTCATGCCCTTGCCGTCGAAGGCACCTTCGCCGGTTTCAAAGTCCGGGTCGTTGATCAGCACGACCGCGATCTTGCCCTTCAGGTCCACGCCCTTGAAGTCGTCCCAGTGCTTCTCCGGCGCGTTCACGCCGTAGCCGAGGAACACCAGCGGGGCGTTCTGGATATCGACTTCGCTGGCCCCGTTCATGGCCGCGCGTACGGCGATTTCCTGGCCCTGGGTCAGTGCCTGCGCCTTGCCCTTGCTGGCCAGCGACAGGCTGGGGGTACCGACGATGTCGCCCTTGCGCAGCGGCACGGCCTGGGTCCACAGACGCTTGCCGTCCTTCAGGTCGCCGCCCGGCTGCAGGCCAGCGTCAGCGAACTGCTTGCTGAGGAAGGCGATGGTTTTTTCTTCACCGGCGGTGGCCGGGGAGCGGCCCTCGTAGGCGTCCGAGGCCAGTTCCTTGACGTCGGCGGAGATCCGCGCGCCGTCGAATTTCGGCGTCGCCGCCATCAGCGCGCTGGACACCGACAGGCCCAGCACGCTCAGTACCACTCGTTTCATTGCTCTCTCCGCAGTTGGGACATGCCCCATCCACGGATAGTAACCGGGTTTGAGCGCGCCCCTTTGGGGCGTCACACCATCACCAATTCGGATCTTCCGCCGGCGCGGCCGGCTTCGGTGCCGCGGCACGCGCGGGCTTCGGCTTGGCCGTGCCCTCACCCGCCGGTGCCGCCGCCGCAGCCTGCTTCACCGCACCCGCCTGCTGGCGCAGCTCGATCGAGCCCGGCTTGAACGCCGCACCGCCCAGGTCCGCACCGCCTTCAATCGTGCCGTAGGACGTCTGCGACGCCACGCGGTCAATCCGGATCGTGCAGCACGGCATTTCCGAACGGCCCAGCGAACGGCCGGTCTGCGGGTCCTTCAGCTCTTCGCCCAGGCTCACCGCCTGCCAACGCTCGCCGACCTTCAGCGAATCGCCGCCCTGGCTCAGCACCACCTGGTCGCCACTGACCGACACCACGGACACCGGGAAGATCTCGGTGATGATCGCGGTGCCGATCTGGCCGGACAGCGAATCCATCATCGCCGCGGCCATGCCCTTGCCGTCCACCACACGCGGCAGCGTGCTCGGGCCGGTACCGGCCAGCTGGTGGTCGAAGCTGTCCGACATCACCACCTCGCCGGTGGTGGCGTTGATCAGGCGCAGGGTGATGCGCCCGCCACCGGAATACGACGTCACCTGGCGGTCGGACATGCGCAGGTTGCGCACGCTGCGCGGGTATTCGAAGCGCTCGATGGTCGGGATCAGAATCAGATCGGTGGCCAGCTGCTGGCCCAGCCGCGCGGTGTCCTGAAGGCGCACGTTGCCGCTGTTGATGTGGTCAATCTCCGCCTGCATTTCATCGCCGAACTCGCGGTCCAGCACGATGAAGCGCTTGGTCTGGGTCAGCGTGTCGTTCAGACGCGCGCGGATTGCACGTGCCACTTCCTCGCTGTCCACACGGCCGTCGCCGACCGCGTAGGTGCCGGCGCGCACGCGCGGCTCCGCCACGACGATCTTCGGCCGGCCCTGTTCGTCCGGGGCGCGGTACTTGGCGATGTCGGCACGCACGCGCACCTTCCAGTAGCTGCGCATCGTGCGGCGGTTGTAGTCGCCCTCGAACGACTGAGCACCGCGCTTGGCGGACACTTCCGCCTGTTCCTTGTAGCTCTCCTTGACGCTGGCCGAGGCCGAGCCACCGCCACCGGAGGCTTCGGCCTGCGCCTGTGCCGAACCGCTGGCCGAGGCCGACGCGGAGTAGCTGTAGCCTTCGTCACTGGCGCGCACGCGCGCAATGACTTCCTCGTCCAGCTGGGTCACTTCTTCCTGCGACAGGATTTCATAGCCCAGCACCGCCCCCTGCGAGGCGGCAATCATCTGCTGGGCAAACGCGTCGGCGCGGATGTCATCTACGTGCTGCCCATCCACGTCCACATGCAGGCCAGCGCGGATGCTCTGCATCTGGCTGGCCACGCGTACGCCGTTGACCTGCGAGACCGCCGACTGCAGCGCATTGAGCACGGCCAGCTCCGGCGTGCTGCCGATGCCCTCCGCTTCGCGCGGCACTTTGGTGGTGCCACCGAAATCCGGACCCCCGCGCAGCGGCGTTTCTTCCGCGGCAGGCTGTTCCAGCTTCGATTCGGGTTTCGGGGCTGCCGTGGTCTCTGCCGGTGCTTCCTGCTTGCCACAGGCGGCAAGCAGGGCAGCGGTGAGGGCCAGGCTCAACAGTCGTACGGAGCTGTGCATGCGTAACCTTCAAATTGCGTGGTAGGTATCGACCGTTGGTCGATACCCCGAACCGTGGGTCAATACATCAAAGCGAATCGAGCATCGATTCGGCGTTGCCCGGCACCTTGATCTTGGAGGCCTTGGCAAAGGTCAGCGCGGCCTTCGACGAGCTGTACAGACCCTTCAGGTAGCCCGGCGATTCCTTGGCCACCCAGGCACCAGCGGCGAGCTTGCGGCCGACGGTGGCCAGCTGGGTAGCGCCCAGGTTCTTCATGCCGTTGGCGAAGTTGCTCGACTCGCCGCTCAGCTTCTGGCCTTCGGCAGCGGAAGCGACCAGCGACACCAGGCCTTCGGCGTAGTGCTGCTTCGATTCGGCGCTCAGTTCCGGCTTGGCGGCAACGCGCTCATCAATGGCGGCCTGGGCGTTTTCGCTGACCGACACCGACTTCTTCATCTGGTCGACGTTGACCGAACCGGACGACAGCGCCAGGCGCTCGGCTTCCAGCAACTGCACCTGCTCAGCCAGGCCAAAGGCCTTGGCGAACGAGGTCTGGGCCTGCAGCGAGTGCGACTGCGAGGACACGAAACGACGCACCAGCGCTTCCTGCGCGGCTTCGTCCGGCACGTTGGCCGAGGACGACGAAGCGGTGTTACCGCCGCCGGCCAGGTCCTTCAGCTTGCCGAACTGGGCCTGGGCCGGAGCGGTGAAAGCGGTGGCGATGGCCAGAGCGATGAGGGTCTTGCGGATCATGGGAATTCCCCTGTTGTTCAATGTTGGAATGCAATGCATTGGTAGGTGCCGACCGTTGGTCGGCACACCATCAACGGACAGCCTTGACGTTCAATTCGTTGATCATCTGCTGCGCGCCCTTTTCCGAGGCGATCTGCAGCGCATTGGTGCGGGCCACGCTTTCGTCCGGGCCGGTGCCGGAGAACTGCACCGGACCCACCGACGACACAGTGCGCGGGAAGCGACCGCTGACGTCCAGCACCTTGCCGGTGACGGTGACGAACACGCGCACGTTGCCGCTGACCGGGTCGCGGTCACGCATGCCAACGTCCAGGGTGCCCACGGCCAGGTACGGAATGTTGGCGGCCTTGATGCCGTTGGCGGTGTCACGCAGGGTAGCGGCCGAAAGGTCGTTGCCGGTGCTGAAGTCCTTGCGGATGCGCTCGATGCTGAGCAGGCCGCGGCTTTCGCCTTCGACGTACTCGGCTTCCACCACTTCATAGCCGGCGGCGCTGAACGCACCGGTCATGGCGGTGTTGATCTCGTTGGCGTTGGACACCTTCCAGGTGATGTTGTCGCTGCGGCGGGTGGTGCTGCCGCCCGAGGTCACCGACGCCGAGGCGTTCTGGTTGATGCTGCCGCTGGTGCTGACCTGGTTGCCACGGAAGCTGTCGCCTTCGCGGGTCTTCTCGTCATAGCTGACGCTGGCGTCGACGCGGCGGTATTCCTTGTCCTGGAACGACTGTGCGGTGTCCTGGGCGCGCGCCATGAACAGGAAGGTCAGCAGCGAACGTTCGTTGCTGCGCGCACCGGCGGTGGCCGAACCGGCATCCAGCTTGGTCTGCAGCAGGGTGGTGTTGATCTCGGCGCGGACGGTGACGGTATAGGTCTTGGCCTTCTTGTCTTCGGTATCCGACAGCGGCACGGCGCTCAGCACGTAACGGTCGACATCGCCGATGAATTCGTCGCGACGGGCTTCGAACAGGCGCAGCTTGGCCGCACCGGATTCGGCGATGTACGCCTCCAGTGCATTGACCTTGGCCTTGTTCAGGGCCTGGGCGCG
>JAEXNZ010000291.1 GCA_023439425.1 Pseudomonadota bacterium | reverse complement strand
GACACCGACGTGGTCAGTGCATGCGCCTGTTCTTCCAGTGCGCGGCTGGCGGCGGTGGCTTCTTCCACCAGCGCAGCGTTCTGCTGGGTCACCTGGTCCATCTGCACGACCACCTGATTGACCTGCTCGATGCCGGCAGCCTGCTCCTTGGTGGCGGCGGCAATGTCGCTCATCAGCTGATTGGTGCGCGAGCTGGCCTGGGTCAGGCGGGCAATAGCGGCTTCCGATTCCACTGTGACGTTGAGGCCGGTCTTTACCTTGTCGCTGGCCACGTCGATGAGGTCCTTGATCTCCTTGGCAGCGGTACCGGCACGCTGGGCCAGCGTGCGCACTTCACTGGCCACCACGGCGAAACCACGGCCGTTTTCACCGGCGCGCGCCGCTTCCACGGCGGCATTGAGCGCGAGGATGTTGGTCTGGAACGCAATGCCGTCGATGACCGAGGAGATTTCGGAAATACGCGCGGAGGACTGATCGATCTCGCCCATCACCGCCGCCATCTGCGCGATGGCTTGTTCGGTGGCTCGCACGGCCGCACCGGCGGCATGCGCCTCCTGGTCGGCCTGGTTGGCCAGCTCGGCGTTCTGGCGGACGGTGGAGGTCAGCTCTTCCATGGAAGCAGCAGCCTCTTCCAGGTTCGCGGCCTGCTGCTCGGTACGGCGCGACAGGTCGCTGTGACCAGCGGCCAGTTCCTGCGCGGCATTGTTGATGCTGCCAGCCGCGCCCTGGATCTGCTGCACGATGCCGGTCAGCTGCGCGGCGGTGACGTTGGCGTCGTCGCGCATCTGCGCGAACACGCCCTGGTACTGACCGCTCATGCGCTCGGTGAGGTCGCCGGTGGAAATCGCGCGCAGCACGGTGGAGAGGTCGGCAATGCTGGACTGCGACGCCGCCATCATGCCGTTGAGGTTGGCAACCATCGCCTGGAACTGGAACTGGAAGGCGGCTTCGTCACCGCGCACGCTGAAATCGCCAGCGCGGGCGGCGGCGGCCAGGGTGTCGATGCTGTGATTGATGGCGGTCAGGTTGGCCTTGACGGTGGCCATGGTGCGGGTCAGCACGGCCTTTTCGCCGGGGTAGCTGTCCAGGTCGCGGCGCAGGTCGCCAATGGCGTAGTCCTGCATCACGTCGACCATATGGTTCTGCACGGCCACGTGCGAGCCGACCAGTTCATTGGTGGCGTGCAGCATGCGGCCGTAGTCGCCGGGCAGTGCGTCGGCGTCCATGCGGTAGCTGATCGCGCCGGCTTCGTGCTCGCGCGCCATGTCCAGCTGCGCGGTGATGGCGGCCTGCACGTTGCGGCGCACGCTGCCCATGGCCTCGCCGAGGCGGGTCAGCTCGTCACGACCGCCGAGGTTGAAGTTCTGGTCGAGCTCGCCTTTGGCCATGCGGTCAGCCAGAGTGACGGCGCGGCCGAGCGGAGCGGTGAAGCTGCGGCCGATCAGGACTGAAGCGGCAATGCCGACCAGCAGGGCGATACCGCCCAGCACCAGCAGCTGCAGCTGGGTGCGCTCGCCGACGCGGATGGCTTCGGCGGCGGCCTTGCGGCTTTCGGCTTCTTCATAGGCAACACCATCGGCCAGCGCCTTGTTCCAGCCGTTGGCGGCCTGCTGCACTTCGCTGAGGGTGAAGGCCACGGCACCAGCGAAGTCGCCGTCAGCCATCATCTGCCCGGACTGCTTGTTCAGCGGGCGGGCGATGGCGCGCTTGGCGGTGATGTTGTCGATCACCTGCTGGCCTTCGGCGTTGTGCGGCAGTGCCTGGTAGGCGGCCCAGCTGGCTTCGTAGCGGGTGACCAGGTCAGCGATGCGCTTTTCGTCGGCTTCGCGCTCCTGGCCCTGGCGGATCAGCATCTCGCGGCGGACCACCAGCATCTGGTTGTTGGCGTCGAGCAGGTCGGAGAGCAGATGGACCTTGGCCACGCCTTCGTCGACGACTTTCTGCATGGCTTGTTTCTGGACGGTGGCACCTGCTGCGCCGGTGGCGACTACGGCTGCTACCAGAACCAGTAAGAGGCCGAAGCCCAAGCCGAGACGCCAGACGACGCTGACGTTGCGTAACAGATCCATGAGTGATCCACGAATGTAGGGGGAGAGACCGGTTATCGGCCGGCCTTCACGGTTTCTTTACATTGTGGTTCAGGCGACGTAGAGCCACGCCCTGCGTGGCTGTTCGCGAAAAGCAGAAGCCCCGCTCTCGCGGGGCTTCTTTGCCGGGCAAGCCCGGCACTACGTTTCCGAGCGCGTCGGGGTCCATGCGGATCCGAACATCGCTTGGGCCGGCCAACGGCCGGCGCTACCGGGTCAGGCGAACGGGTCCTGCAGGACCATGGTGTGGTCGCGGTCCGGGCCGGTGGAGACGATGCTGATCGGGCAGCCGGCCAGCTCTTCCAGCGAACGCAGGTAGGCACGGGCCGCCGCCGGCAGTTCGTCCCAGTTGGTGATGCCGTGGGTGTTTTCGCTCCAGCCCGGGAACTCCAGGTACACCGGGGTGCAGTCTTCCCAACCCTGCGCGTCCAGCGGGGCGTACTCGGTGCGCTTGCCGTTGTATTCGTACGCAATGCAGACCTTCAGCTTTTCCATGCCGTCCAGCACGTCCAGCTTGGTGATGCACAGGCCGCTGATGCCGTTGATGGCCACAGCGCGCTTCAGCGCGACGATGTCCATCCAGCCGCAACGACGCGGCCGGCCGGTGGAGGCACCGTACTCGGCACCGCGGTCGCGGATGCCCTGGCCAATTTCATCGTCCAGCTCGGTCGGGAACGGACCGCCGCCAACGCGGGTGGCGTAGGCCTTGGCGATACCCAGCACGTAGTCGATGGAATCCGCGCCCACACCGGTGCCGGCCAGTGCGCCGCCGACGGTGGTGTTGGAGCTGGTGACGTACGGGTAGGTGCCGTGGTCGATGTCCAGCAGCGCACCCTGCGCGCCTTCGAACAGCACGCGCTTACCCTGCTTGCGCAGGTCGTGCAGGATGCCAGCCACGTCCGACTTCATCGGCTGCACGTATTCGCCGAAGGCCAGTGCTTCGTCGTAGGTCTTCTGGAAGTCCACGGCTTCGGTGCCCAGGTACTTGGTCAGCACGAAGTTGTGGTAATCCAGCGCGGTGCGCAGCAGCTCTTCCAGCTGCTTGGGGTAATGCAGGTCGGCGATGCGGATGCCGCGACGCGCCACCTTGTCTTCGTAGGCCGGGCCGATGCCGCGACCGGTGGTGCCGATCGCCTTGCCGCCGGCAGCGCGTTCGCGCGCCTGGTCCAGGGCAATGTGGTACGGCATGATCAGCGGCGCGGCCGGCGAGATCTTCAGGCGCGAACGCACTTCCACGCCGGAGGTTTCCAGCTCGGCGATTTCCTTCTGCAGGGCCGCCGGGGAAATCACCACGCCGTTGCCGATCAGGCACAGCGCGTCGTCACGCAGGATGCCCGACGGAATCAGGTGCAGAACGGTCTTCTTGCCATTGATCACCAGGGTGTGACCGGCATTGTGGCCGCCCTGGAAACGCACTACGGCACCGATCTCCTCGGTGAGCAGATCGACGATCTTGCCCTTGCCTTCATCGCCCCACTGGGCACCCAACACTACGACAGACTGACCCATGACGGGCTCCTCGAATTG
>JAEXNZ010000261.1 GCA_023439425.1 Pseudomonadota bacterium | reverse complement strand
ATCTGCCGCCATTGGCCGGGCTGCAGGTCATTCAGACGGTGCGGGCCCATGGAAACGCGCACCAGCCGCAGCGTGGGCAGCCCGACGGCGGCGGTCATGCGCCGCACCTGGCGGTTGCGGCCCTCGCGCAGGCTGATCGCCAGCCACGCATCAGGCACGGTCTTGCGGAAGCGGACCGGCGGGGTGCGTTCCCACAGCGACGGGGCTTCCAGGATCTCCACGCTGGCCGGCAGGGTCGGGCCGTCGTTGAGCTGCACACCAAGGCGCAGGGCCTGCAGGGCCTCATCAGTGACCGTGCCTTCCACCTGCACCCAGTAGGTCTTGGCTTCCTTGTGCTTCGGGTCGGTCAGGCGGTTGGCCAGACGGCCATCGTCGGTGAGCAGCAGCAGGCCTTCGCTGTCGTAGTCCAGCCGCCCGGCGGCGTAGACGTCAGCCGGCAGTCCGAAGCCGGCCAGAGTCGCGCGCGGCGGTTGGCTGCGGTCGGTGAACTGGCACAGCACGTTGAAGGGTTTGTTGAAGGCGATGAGCATGAGCACATTGTCCCATTCCCGCGCGTTGCGCGCGCGACGACCAACGGTCGTCGCCTACCGGTAGCGCCCGAAGAGAACGGCAGGAGCCGTTCTCAACGTCGCATCGCGACGGCCCGCAGGGGGCCCGCCAGGACGGCGGGCATACCGTTGGTCGGGCGACGCCGTGCAACGGCGGCTTTGTATCAACGCTTCACAAAGCGCAGGGTCATGCGGTCACTCTCACCAATCGCCTTGTACTTGGCGGCGTCGGCGGCGTCATGGTTGTTCGACGGCGGCAGGGTCCACACGCCATTCGGATGGTCCTTGGTGTCGCGCGGATTGGTGTTGATCTCGCTGCTGCCGGCCAGTTCGAAACCCGCCTCCTTGGCCAGGGCGATCACCTGCGCCTGACCCACATAGCCGCTCTTGTCGTCCGCCGGCACATCGGCCTTGGCGCGGTGCTCGACCACACCCAGTACGCCGCCCGGCTTGAGCACGTTGTAGAAGCCCTTGAACATGCCCTCGGCCTGGCCGGCGCTGCGCCAGTTGTGCACGTTGCGGAAGGTCAGCACCACATCGGCCGAGCCCGGCGCGCCGAACACCGGGGCCTTCGGGTCGTACTTCACCACCTCGGTCTTGTCGAACAGCGCCGGGCTGTCGGCAAACTTCTTGCTCAGGCTGTCCAGACCGCGCTGCTGATAGTCGCGGCCACGGCCTTCGGCCACTGCCATCGGATCAACCACGGCGGCCACGTAGGTGCCCTTGTCGCGCAGCAGCGGGGCTAGGATTTCCGAGTACCAGCCGCCGCCCGGGGTGATTTCGACCACGGTCTTGCCCGGCTCCACGCCGAAGAACGAAAGGGTCTGCGCCGGGTGGCGGTAGGCATCACGCTGCACATTGGCCGGAGTGCGGCCCTTGCCGTCTACGGCGGCCTGCACGGCCGGGGTGATGGCTGGCTGCGCGTTGGCACCGGCCGGCTTGACCGCCATGGCAGGGGCCGCGAGCAGCAGCGTGGACACGGTGAACAGGCAGGCACAGCTGAGCGAACGGGATTTCATCGGCACAACTCCAGTGACGGGATGCGGCGAGACTAGCAGCCCATTGCGTCAAGGTGTTCACAAATCGTTAGTACGGTGGCGTATTGCGGAACACTGTTTTGTGCGGCGTGCCTCGGCGATGTCATCACCGCGCCCGTATGCTGTTCCATTGATTCTCAATGGAGACCTGCCCATGACTGCAGCGCGCGAACTCGGCCGTTCCGGCCTGAAAGTGGCCCCCATCGCGTTCGGCGGCAACGTATTTGGCTGGGGTGCGGACGAGAAGACCTCGTTCGATCTGCTGGATGCATTCGTTGACGCCGGCTTCAATCTGGTGGACACCGCTGATGCCTACTCGGCCTGGGTGCCGGGCAATCAGGGTGGTGAGTCGGAGACGATTCTGGGCCGCTGGTTCCAGCGCAGCGGCAAGCGCGACAAGGTGGTGCTGGCCACCAAGGTCGCCAAATGGGCCGAACGCCCCGGGCTTTCCGCCGACAACATCGCGGCTGCGGTGGAGGATTCACTGCGCCGCCTGCAGACCGATGTGATCGACCTGTACCAGGCGCACGAAGACGATGAGTCGGTTCCGCTGGAAACCACGCTGGCCGCGTTTGGTCGGTTGATCGAACAGGGTAAGGTGCGCGCGATTGGCGCTTCCAACTACAGTGCCACCCGCCTGCGCGATGCACTCAAAGTTTCGGCCGACTACAAGCTGCCGCGCTATGAAACGCTGCAGCCGGAGTACAACCTGTATGACCGTGCCGGCTACGAGGATGGCCTGGAAGCGGTCGCAAGCGAGCACGGGTTGGGCGTGATCAGCTACTACTCGCTGGCCAGCGGTTTCCTTACCGGCAAGTACCGCAGCGCGGATGATGCCGGCAAGAGTGCATCGCGCGGTAGCAGCGTGGTTGGCAAGTATTTGAATCCGCGTGGTCTACGCATTCTGGAAGCGCTGGATGATGTGGCCGCTTCGCACAAAGCGACGGCGGCACAGGTGGCGCTGGCGTGGTTGATCGCGCAGCCGACCATTACCGCACCGATTGTGAGTGCTACCAGCGTGTCCCAACTGCAGGATGTGCTGGCGGCGGCGAAGCTGACGCTGAGTGCGAATGAGCTGGCGCAGTTGGATAGCGCGTCGGCGTCGTCGTAAGTCCGTAGAGCGGGGCCTTGCCCCGCTGCCGGGCAAGACCCGGCGCTACGATTCCGATCGGTTCGGACGCGCATGGCGCGTCCCTACGGTTTTCCCACACATGGGCCGTACCCCGTGGCAATCGTCATCGGTTGCGTGTAAGGTACGCGCCCATCGCCGCCCTGTGCGGTCCCACCCTTCAACCTGAGGCCCCGATGCACCGCACTTCCTTCGACATCGCTTACCGACTGCCGCGCACGCTGGACGTGCTGCGTGCGCGCGATGCCGCAGGTGCGAAGCACCCGGCCACACCCTGATCTTCCTGCGCGGAGATCGGGCTTCCGATCTCCGAGGCACGCCAACGCCCTCGGATGCTGCATCCGGGGGCGTTTTTGTCTGCGTTGGCGTCAAAGGAATGAACCCATGAACACGCAACACACATTTGAACTGCTTCACGCCGAAGGCCCTACCCCGATCAAGGGCTGGGTGCGCGGGGTGCCGGTGGACGAGCTTGCCCAGCAGCAGCTGCGCAACATTGCCAACATGCCCTTCGTGGGGCCATGGGTCGCGGTCATGCCCGACGTCCACGTCGGCAAGGGCGCAACTGTGGGCTCGGTGATTCCCACCCGTGGCGCGATCATTCCGGCTGCGGTCGGGGTGGATATCGGCTGCGGCATGGCTGCGGTGCGCACCACGCTGCGCGCCGAAGATCTGCCGGACAACCTGGCCCAGCTGCGCAGCAGCATCGAACGCGCGGTGCCGGTCGGCAACGGCAAAGGTGGCGAGCACCGGCTGCTGCCGGACAGCATCCGTAGCCGGATCGAGCGTTCCGGGCTGGTGCAGGGGCTGGATGCGATCAAGCAGCGGCACCGCAAGATCCGCACCGACAAGCTGGCCTGCCAGATCGGCACGCTGGGCGGCGGCAACCACTTCATCGAGATCTGCCTGGATGAAACCGGCGCGGTATGGGTGATGCTGCACAGCGGTTCACGCGGCACCGGCAACTTGATCGGCACCTACTTCATCGAGCAGGCGCGCGAGCAGCTGGCGCGGCGGGTGCTGGGCTTCCACCTGCCGGACAAGGATCTGGCGTTCTTCCTGCAGGGCGAACCCTTGTTCGACGACTACGTGCAGGCGGTGGGCTGGGCGCAGGATTACGCGCGTGAGAATCGCGAAGCGATGATGGCGCGGGTGCTGGCCGAGATGCGGTTGCGGCTGCCGAAGTTCCAGCTGGAGAAGCTGGCGGTGAACTGCCACCACAACTACGTGCAGAGCGAAACGCACGGCGGCGAGGAACTGCTGGTCACCCGCAAGGGTGCGGTGAGTGCACGTGCCGGCGAGTTGGGGATCATTCCCGGCAGCATGGGCACGCGCAGCTACATCGTGCGGGGCAAGGGTAATGCCGAAAGCTTCCACAGCTGCAGCCACGGTGCCGGCCGCGTGCTGAGCCGCAGCGCGGCGCGGCAGCAGATCACCCTGGCCCAGCACCGCGAGGCCACCGCGCATGTGGAATGCCGCAAGGACGCGGCGGTGATCGACGAATCGCCGGCGGCGTACAAGTCGATTGACGCGGTGATGGCGGCACAGAGCGATCTGGTCGAGGTGGTGCACACCTTGCGGCAGGTGGTGTGCATCAAGGGGTAATGGGCCCACGCCCTGTAGGGACGCGCCATGCGCGTCCCGAGCAATGATTCACCCCGCCCCGTCGGCGGCAATCAATGCGTGGTGCAGGCCAACACCTGCACGCACGCCTTCCGCCATCGCCAACGTGATGTTCCCCATCGTGGTCGCATCACCGGCCGCATACACCCCGGGCACACTGGTCTGCTTCTGCGCGTCCACGGTCAACAGCACGCCCACCGGGCTGTCTTCCAGCGCACACCCCAACTGCTCCGCCAATGGCGACGCCATGTGCTGCTTCGCAGTCACGAACAGCGCGCGGATGTCGATGCGTCGGCCATCGGCCAGCACAGCGGCACTCAACTGCGGTACCTCACCCTCCAACGACACAACCGACGTGGTTTCCAAGGTGACGCCGCGTCTCTGCAGGATAGCGAGGTCATCCGCCTCGATCTCCACCCCCTGGGTAAAGAACGTCACCTGCCCCCAATCGGCCAGCACGCTGGCCATCTTCGGCGACATCGGGTGTCCGCCCAGCAACCCGATGGATCCGCCACCAATCTCATAGCCATGGCAGTACGGGCAATGGACCACACTGCTGCCCCAGCGCTCGGCCAACCCGGGCAGTTCGGGCAGCTCATCACGGATGCCGGTCGCCAGCAGCACCTTGCGCGTGGCCCAGGTCTCACCACCTTCAGTACGCAGCGCAAACCCATCGGGTGTGGCATGCCCGTCCACCACTGTGTCGTTGCTCCAGCGCACAGTGGGGTAATCCAGCAGCTGCGCCTTGGCCTGCTTCAGCAGTTCGCTGCCGGCAATTCCATCCAGGCCCAGTACGCCGTGCGAATGCGCGGCAAACCGGTTGCGCGGTAATCCTGCATCCACCACCAGCACATTGCGGCGGGCGCGGGCGAGGATCAGGCCAGCGGAAAGACCGGCAAAGCTGCCGCCGACGATGATGGCATCAAAGGTCATGGGAACCTCCTGAGGTGTGT
This sequence comes from Pseudomonadota bacterium, assembly GCA_023439425.1. Classification (GTDB taxonomy): domain Bacteria; phylum Pseudomonadota; class Gammaproteobacteria; order Xanthomonadales; family Xanthomonadaceae; genus Stenotrophomonas. Next base: position 544 of record JAEXNZ010000261.1, on the reverse strand, counting down.
TTGGCGAGATGCACGGCGAAGTCCGCGCCGAGGGTGGCCAGGGTGGTGGCCTGCAGGCGGGTTTCCAGCAGCGCCTGCGCCTGCCGGTAGCTGTCGTCCAGTGCGTCGTTGACCACCTGCATCACCGGGCAGCCACGGCCGCCTTCGCGCACGCCGGTGTGCAGCAGCGTGGGCGAACCGAGGGCGCGGTAGACGTCCAGCAGGGTGATCTGCGCCGGGTCTCGGGCAAGCTGGCTGCCGCCGCCGTGGCCGCGCACGGTCTGCACGATGCCGCCCTTGTTGAGCTGGGCCAGCAGGCGGCGGATCACCACCGGGTGGGTGGGCAGGCAGGTGGCCAGCTGCTCGGAGGTGCGCGGGCCGGCTTGGCCGACCAGGTGGGCGACGATGTGGAGGGCGTCGGAGAACTGGTTGTTGGACTTCATGTAACTACGATAGTTACATTATGAGTCGGTGTCTAGGTCCGGGCCGCGTTTGGGTTATGCGTGGTTGCCCGCCAGCGGCCGGCACTACCGTTCTACATTTTTATGTAATTGAAATTTTATTA
>JAEXNZ010000179.1 GCA_023439425.1 Pseudomonadota bacterium | reverse complement strand
GCTGCAGCGTGTGGCGCAGCGGTGCGGCGTGGTCGGGGTCGAGCGGGGTGGGCCAGCTGTGCACGTCCACGTCGGTGGGTTCGTGCATGTAGCCGCGGCAGGCCAGTTCCATCTGCAGACTGTGCACGCCGGCCGGAATGTCGCTGTAGTGGCGGGTGATCCAGCCGCCCTTGAAGCGGCCGTTGCGCACATGCGGCATGCCGCTGAACGCACAGATGTTTTCCACCACATCGGCCAGCGCGTTGTCGCAGCTGGTGTCGACCGCACCGGACGGACCTGCGGTGCCGAGGTTGAACTGCGGCAGCTCGCCGTCGAACAGGTGCGGAATATGCGAACGGATCGAATGCGCGTCGTACACCACCACGGTGCCATGCAGCGCGCGCAGGCGCGAGATCTCACCGGCCAGCGCGGCGTGGTAAGGATCGAAATACTGCGCACGGCGCTGGGCGATCTCCTCGGCGTCCGGCTCCTGCCCGTCGCGGTACAGCGACTGGTTGTCGAAGGTGGTCAGCGGGCACAGACCCGTGGTGTTCTGGCCCGGGTACAGCGACGCCCCGCTGGGGTCGCGGTTGAGGTCGATCACCGAGCGCGAGATCGCCGAGCGCACCGTGGTGGCACCCATCGCGCGGGCGAAGTCGTACAGCTCGTGCACCCACCAGTCGGCATCGCGACGTGCCAGCCACGGCGACCAGAAGCGATCAACCAGCGCATCCGGCACGTCGGTGCCGGTATGCGGGAAGCTGACGATCAGTGGCGCATCGCCTCGATGCACCTGCAGCCACTCCGGATGCCCGGTCATGCCAGCGGCTCCACGGCGGGCAGCAGCTCGCCCAGACCCTCGGCCAGTGCGCCGCTGCGCACCAGTTCGGTGGCGGCCAGCATGTCGGGGTGGAAGTAGCGGTCGTCCTGCAGCGTGGGCACCTGCGCGCGCAGGCGCTGACGCACCGCTTCCAGGGCGTCGCTGGAGCGCAGCGGGGCGTGGAAGTCGCAGCCCTGCGCGGCGGCGAGCAGTTCGATGCCGACCACATTCGCCGCGTTTTCGGCCATGGCCAGCAGACGGCGTGCGCCGTGCGCGGCCATCGACACATGGTCTTCCTGGTTGGCCGAGGTGGGAATGGAATCCACGCTGGCCGGGTAGGCGCGCTGTTTGTTCTCCGACACCAGTGCAGCGGCGGTGACCTGCGGAATCATGAAGCCGGAATTGAGGCCGGGCTTCGGAGTGAGGAAGGCGGGCAGGCCGGACAGCGCCGGGTCCACCAGCATCGCGGTGCGGCGCTCACTGATCGAGCCGATCTCGCACACCGCCATGGCCAGCATGTCGGCGGCGAAGGCCACCGGCTCGGCGTGGAAGTTGCCGCCGGACAGCGCTTCGTTGGTGTCGGTGAACACCAGCGGATTGTCCGATACGCCATTGGCCTCAATGGTCAGTGTGGTCGCAGCCTGACGCATCACGTCGAAAGCGGCACCCATCACCTGCGGCTGGCAACGCAGGCAGTACGGGTCCTGCACGCGCACGTCGTTGTCGCGGTGCGATTCGCGGATGGCCGAGCCCTGCATCAGCGCACGCAGCGTGGCGGCGGTGGCGATCTGCCCGCGTTGGCCGCGGATCTGATGGATACGCGGATCGAACGGGGTGTCCGAACCCTTGGCGGCTTCCACCGACAGCGCACCGGCGACCAGCGCGGCATGGAACACGGTGCTGATTTCAAACAGGCCGGCCAGCGCATAGGCGGTGGAGTACTGGGTGCCGTTGAGCAGGGCCAGGCCTTCCTTCGCGCCCAGCACCAGCGGCTGCAGGTTCAGGCGGGCGAGGGCATCAGCGGCCGGCAGGCGTTCGTCACCGACAAACGCCTCGCCCACGCCGATCATCACGCTGGCCAGATGCGAAAGCGGAGCCAGGTCGCCGGACGCACCGACGGAACCCTGGCACGGAATCACCGGCACGATGTCGTGCTGCAGGAACGCTTCCAGCAGCGCCAGCGTTTCCGGGCGGATGCCCGAAGCGCCTTGGGCGAGACTGGTCAGCTTCAGCGCCATCATCAGCCGCACCACCGGGGCCGGCATCGGCTCACCGACGCCCGCGGCGTGCGACAGCACAATATTGCGCTGCAGAGTGGCCAGGTCATCTCGCTCGATGCGCACGCTGGCCAGCTTGCCGAAGCCCGTATTGATGCCATACACCGGCTCGCCCTTGGCGACGATGTCGGCTACGGTCTGCGCGCTGCGCGCGACCGCCTCGGCACTGGCCGGGTCCAGGCGCACCTGCGCGCCGGCGTAGATGGCACGCCACTGTTCCAGGGTGACGTGGCCCGGGGAAAGGGTCAGGGTGTTGCTCATGGAATCTCCAGACATCACAGCGTTGCTCAGACAGGTTCACCGCGCATGACGCGCGCGTGCAGGGGATTGAAGCCGATGCGATACACCAGGTCGGCCGGAGCCTGGATGTCCCACACCGCCAGATTGCAGTCCATGCCCACCGCCAGCCGACCAATGCGGTCGGCGCGGCCCAGCGCGCGCGCGGCTTCGCGGGTGAAGCCGGCGATGCACTCATCGACAGTCATGCGGAACAGGGTGGCGGCCATGTTCATTGCCAGCAGCGGGCTGGTCAGCGGCGAGGTGCCGGGATTGCTGTCGGTGGCCAGTGCCAGCGGCACGCCGGCGGCGCGCAGCGCGGCCAGCGGGGGCAGGGTGGTGTCCCGGGTGAAGTAGAACGCGCCGGGCAGCAACACGGCCACGGTGCCGGCGGTGCGCATGGCGGCAATGCCGTCGTCGTCGAGGTGTTCGATATGGTCCGCCGACAGCGCGCCGTAGCGGGCCGCCAGTGCCGCGCCGTGCTGGTTGCTGAGCTGTTCGGCGTGGATCTTCACCGCCAGCCCGTGCTGGCGCGCGGCCACGAACACCTGTTCGGCCTGGGCGGGACTGAAGGCGATGTTCTCGCAGAACACGTCCACCGCTTCGGCCAGCTGCTGCGCGGCCACGGCGGGAATCATCGCCGTGCAGACCTCGTCGATGTAGTCCTGCGCGTCACGACCGGGCGGCACTGCGTGCGCGCCGAGGAAGGTGGGCACCACCTCCACCGCACGCGTTTCAGCAAGCTGCCGCGCTACGCGCAGCTGCTTGGTTTCGTCTTCCAGGGTCAGCCCATAACCGGATTTGATCTCGATGGTGGTCAGGCCTTCGGCCAGCATCGCGTCCAGCCGGGGCAGGCTCTGCGCCAGCAGTTCGGCGTCGCTGGCGGCGCGGGTGGCGCGCACCGTGGAGACAATGCCACCGCCGGCGCGGGCGATGTCGGCATAGCTCACGCCCTGCAGGCGCTGCTCGAACTCGCCGGCGCGGTTACCGGCATAGACCAGGTGGGTGTGGCAGTCGATCAGCCCGGGACTGATCCAGCGCCCGCCGGCGTCGATGCGGCGGGCCGGCTGCAGATGGACGTCGCTGCCGGCGGCACCCACGTGCACGATGCGGCCCTGATGGGAGGCAATCACCCCGCTTTCGATGATGCCCAGGCCGGGGCCTTCCAGCGTCATCAGGTTGGCGTGGGTCCAAACGGTGTCACAGTGCACGGCAGCCACCACATCAGCTCATATGTCTATACAATATAGGCGACGCTTCCGGGATGTCCAGTGATGCCTGAAACCACCGCTTCCACCGTCGCCTTCCATGCCGAGCATGCGCTGCTGCCGCAGGGCTGGGCCCGCGATGTGCGCATTGTCGGCCACGGCAACACCTTGCAGGAGGTCACGCCCGGGGTGCCGGCACAGGACGGTGATATTCCGCTGTCCATCACGCTGCCCGGGCTGGGCAACCTGCACAGCCACGCCTTCCAGCGTGGCATGGCCGGCCTGACCGAGATCGGTGGGCGCAGCGGCGATAGCTTCTGGAGCTGGCGTGAGCTGATGTACCGGTTCCTGGCGCACCTGCAGCCGGAGGCGGTGCAGGCCATTGCCGAACAGGCATACGTGGAAATGCTGGAATCGGGCTTCACCCGGGTCGGCGAGTTCCATTACCTGCATCACGCGGCTGATGGCGCGCCGTACGCCGACCGCGCCGAGATGGCCGCGCGCATCGCGGCGGCGGCGCAGGGCAGTGGCATCGGCCTGACCCTGCTGCCGGTGTTCTATGCGCATGCCGATTTTGGCGGTGCGCCGCCGAACCCGGCGCAGCGCCGGTTGATCCATGACGTGGACGGCTTTGCGGAGCTGCTGGCCGGCTGCCGGCAGGCGCTGCGCGGGCAGGACGATGCGGTGCTGGGCATCGCGCCTCACAGTCTGCGCGCGGTCACCGGCGAGGAGTTGGCTGCATTGCTGCCGCTCAACACCGGTCCGGTGCACATCCACATCGCCGAGCAGACCCGCGAGGTTGAGGCCTGCGTGGCCTGGAGCGGCCTGCGCCCGGTGCGCTGGCTGTACGAACATGCGCCGGTCGATGCGCGCTGGTGTCTGGTGCACGCCACCCATGTGGATGCCGACGAAGTGCAGCGCATGCTGGCCAGCCAGGCGGTGGTCGGGCTGTGCCCTATCACCGAGGCCAACCTGGGCGATGGCTTGTTCCCGATGCCGGCGTTCGCGCAGGGCGGCGGGCGCTTCGGGGTCGGCTCGGATTCCAATGTGCTGATCGACGCGGCAGAAGAGCTGCGTCTGCTGGAATATGGTCAGCGTCTGCAACTGCGCGGTCGCAATGTGCTGGCCCCGCAAGAGGGCGTTTCCAGTGGCCGCTGGTTGTTCCAGCAGGCACTGCAGGGCGCTGCCCAGGCACTCGGCGTCGGCCATGGCCTGCAGCCGGGGGCGCCGGCTGATGTGGTCGAACTGGACCCGCAGCATCCGGCGCTGATCGCGCGCGAAGGCGACGCCTGGCTTGACAGCTGGGTGTTCGCCGCACGTAATGGAGCGGTGCGCTCGGTGTGGCGTGGCGGCCGGCAATGGGTCCGGCAGGGGCGTCATCTGCACCGGGACGCGGTGGCGGCGCGCTTTGCAGCCGCGCTGCAGGGCGTGCTGAAGGCCGCGCAATGAACACCCGCCCCGTGACTCGATTGATCAGGATTTCCGCGTGACGGGCAAGAAAGCACCCACTCTCAACCAGCGTATCCGTGAGGATCTGGAAGGCCGCATCCTCAGTGGGCAGTGGCAGCCGGGTTTCCGCATTCCGTACGAACACGAGTTGATGGAGCAGTACGGCTGCTCGCGCATGACGGTGAACAAGGTGCTGACCGCCTTGGCCGAAAGCGGCATGATCGAGCGCCGTCGGCGCGCCGGATCGTTCGTGGCGCGGCAGCCGCCGCATCTTGAGCAGGTGGCGCTGGAAAATCCCGACATCGCCATGGCGGAGGGCGCGCGCGGGCATACCTATGGGTATCAGTTGCTGGACAGGGCACATCGCCGCGCGGACCCGGGCAACGAAGACGAGATGGCGCTATCCGGCGGGCGCATGCTGCTGGCGATCCGCTGCCTGCATCTGGCCGACGGCCAGCCGTTCGCACTGGAGCACCGGTTGATCAATCCAGACGGCGTGCCGGAAGCGCTGCAGGTGGATTTCGCGGTGCTGGCACCGGGCAGCTGGCTGCTGCAGAACGTGTCGTGGACGCGGGCGCAGCATCGGATCAGCGCGTGGGGGGCGGATGCCCCAGCGGCCGGGCTGCTGAAGGTGAAGACGGGCACGGCGTGCCTGGTGATCGACCGTCATACGTGGCGGGGCGAACTGCCGATCACCCGGGTGAAGCAGATGTTCCTGGGCGATGCCTGGGATCTGGTGGCGCGGTTTGCGCCCGGCGCGCGTTAATCAATGACGCGTCGTGGGGCCACGTAGAGCCGGGCTTGCCCGGCTGCTCTTGGCGCGCGAACGGCAGCGGGGCAAGCCCCGCTCTACGTAACCGCGCGATTCAACGTATTTGCGGGCGGGCGTTGTGCGGGGCAATGCCGGGAAACGACCATCACGACGTGGCGCACTGCCTCCACCGCACCGGCTCTTCCGTTCCCGGGCGCGGGTTGAGCTGCACACGCACGGTGCGCAGCGCCGGATAGCGCTTCACTTCTGTACAGATCAGCGGCCACACCGCATCAATTTCCTCACTGCGGTTCACCGCCAGGGTCTGGCTGGTCTGCCAGAACGCACTCAGCACGCCGTTCTGCTTGCCCACGTTCTGGGCGAGCTCGCGCCGGTACTGGGCCAGGGTGGCCGCATCAGGGTCGCCGTCGGTGCCGAGGATGCTGCCGGGTGCCGGGTGGCCAGCGGGTTGGGCCGCAGGTGTTGGGGTGGCAGCGGCCGTCGCAGGCGGAGCCGGAGCGGGCGCTGGAGTGACCGGGGGGGCGGCCGGCGCTGCAGCCGCAGGCGCGCTCGCCTGCGTCGGAGCCGGATCCGCCGGGGTCTTGTCCACACGCGTCGTCAGGTAGCTCATCCCCACCAGCAGCCCAAGGGTCAGCGACCCCAGCGCGGCAATGGAAATGCGCCGCACGGCCTCGCGCCGCGCCGCCTTCTTCACCGCCGACTCCATGTCGCCGGGCAGGTAGGGAATCAGCATCGGCCACAGCAGCTGGCCGTCCAGCACCTCCACGCCCTGCTTTTCAGCCGCGGCACGGCCGTCGCGCTGGACCTGGCCTTCGGTGATCAGGATGCCGCCCTTGGCGCCGGCCAGGCGCGCGGCGGTGCCCAGTTCGTTCACCGCCGCCGGGCCGATGCGGTAGGCCAGGCCGTGCTTGCAGGCCAGCAGCCAGCGCTTGTGCTGCGGGTCTTCCATCAGGAAGTCGCTGCGCGGCTCGCGGTGGTCTTCGTCTTCATCGGGCACATCGACCAGGCCGCGCTGTTCGCGCATGGCCCGTTTGACGATCTCGGAAAAGTCCCGCCAATGCATGCCCGCCAAGGCGTTCAGCCCGAGCTTGACCTCCTTGCGGCGGCGTTTGACCAGCCAGAAGTAGGCGGTCGCCAGGGACCAGACGACGAGGGCCAACAGCAGAGCCAGAATCCAGGAGAACATGAGGTGCTAGAGAATGAACACGGAGTGCGTCGGGACAGTGTATATGCGCCCGCATCTGTCTGCGTGGTGTCGTTTTCGGTTTTTTTTGACCGGCTTCGGCACCCCGGGTGACGAATGTCTCACTTTGTGCCGCGCTTTTCGGCAGGCAACAAAAAACCCGCCAATCCGGAGCCGAGAGGGGAGGGAACAATCGGCAAGCACTGGGATTGGCGGGTCGCGTTCGATTGTCAGCAATCTTCTGCTGCTTTGCAACAATTCAATCCGTCGGCGTACGGTTGCCGCTCAGGCACCGCCGGGTGACTGATGCGAGCCCGGGGCCGGATCGTCGCTGGGTGAGGCTGCGCGGGCTTCGGCCCGGTTGAGGCGGGCGTTGAGCGCGTCGATCCGGGCGTTCAAGGCCGCCACTTCTTCGCCGGTGGGAATGTGCAGGCGCTTGAGTACGCCCTGGACCCGGTCGTCGAAGGCCTTCTCGACCTTGTCCCAGGTGCCGGCCGCCTTCTCGCGGGCTTCGCCCAGCTGCTCTTCCACATTGTCGCGCCAGCGCGGGGCATCGCCGTTGCGCTCGCGGTTGCGGGCATCAATGGCTTCGCCTTCCTTGACCAGATTGTCGAAGAAGCGGCTGCCCTCGGCCTGGGCGCGACCGAACGCGCCAAGCCCGGCCAGCCAGACCTGCTGGGCCGAGTCGGTCAGTTTGCGCGAGAAGCGCTCGGCCTGGTCCTGCAGCGAAGGCTTTTCGTCGGTGCTCCGGTCATCGAAGTCGTCATGTGAGGTCATGGGGCGATTCCTGTGAGTGGCCACCCCTTGATCCTAGCCAGCCCCGCCGTTGAACGGCGTGATGGCGCTGCGCCGGTTCAGCCCAGCTTTTCCTTCAGCACGCTCTTGATCTGGTCTTCCACCATGCCTTTCATCATCGAGACCGGAAAGCTCAGCTCGGCCACCACGTTGACCGCACCCGGTACCAGCTTGATCGCGCCGTCCACGCCGGAGCCGCTGAGGCTGAGGACGTCGCCGGCCCAGCTGCTGCGCACCTGGAACTTCTCGGTCAGCTTGGCGGCCATGGCGTCGATGGCTTGACGGGCGGCATCGCCGCTGAGGCTGTGGGCGTGGGTGATATCTATCCTGGACATGTGTGCTCCTGGCAAGTGCGGGCGGGGAAGGGTCTGCATTGTGCGCAGGGTCAGCCATCCCGCCAAGAGGCGCGTCACACTTCTTCTTCCCGGACAGGCAACCTGATAGGCTGCGCCGCGTGCAGAACCTGCTAGTTCACTTCACCCAACGCCAACACCCCGACCAGCCGCTGCGGCCCGGGGTGCAACGGATCGTGCGCCACGCCTCCGGCAGTGTCCGGCTCGGCGGGGAGGCGGTCGGTACCCTGTTGCTGGCCCAGTTCTGCCTGGATGACCGCGGCCTGTGGCTGCAGGTGGCCAACGGCATGCGTGGCATCCACGTCAACGGGCGGCCGGTGCGGCGCATGGCGCTGCTGCGTCCGGGTGACGCGGTCTATGCCGATGGCGTGGAGATGCTGATCCAGGGGCCGTGCGAGGCCCTGCAGCATGCGCCGGCGCGCAGCGACGAACAGGGCGAAGACCCGCGCCTGCTGCGCGGCGTCGGAGGCCAGCATCATGGCCGCAGCTTCACCCTGGACCGCCCCCGGGTAATCGGGCGCGGTGCGGATTCGGACATCCTGATCGACGACCCGGCTTTCGCCGAACAGCACGCCCGGCTGGAGCGGCATGGTGAGCGCCTGCTGCTGCGCGACCTGGGGTCCGGCGAATCGACCCGGGTCAATGGCGTCAGTGTCCGCCACTGCTGGCTGCAACCCGGCGACCAGCTGGTGTTCGATACCCAGCACCGCTTCGTGCTGGAAGTGCCGCACGACAGCAGCAAGCGGGTGGTGAGCGAGGAAGAGCACGATCTGGAGCCGGTGGCGGCGGTGGAGGCACCGACGGTACCGCGCCGGGTGAGTCGCTGGCCGTGGTTGTTGGGTAGTGCGTTGTTGCTGGGCGGGGTGATCAGCCTCTTGCTGTTGTTTGGCGCGCGGTGACGCCGTGACGACCAACGGTCGTCACCTACCGGCGTTTCCGAATGCACCGGATGTTCCGGCCACCGGTAGCGCACGACCGTTGGTCGTGCGACTTGCGGCGCGCAATAGATTCAAACGCAACCAATTTCGCCTTGTGCGGCAAGGCCTAAACGCTGGTGCGCTGCGGCATACTAGGGGTCTTGCCCCATAGGTGTGACATGACGCGCGCGTTCAATTTCAGTGCCGGCCCCGCAACCCTGCCGGAATCGGTCCTGCGCCAGGCGCAGGCGGAGA
>JAEXNZ010000159.1 GCA_023439425.1 Pseudomonadota bacterium | reverse complement strand
TTCTGCCGGCGTTTCTGTCGGTTCTGCAGTCGGTGCGGCCGTGTCGGCGGCAACCTCGACGGCCGGCGGCGGTGCCGACGTGGTGGTCGGGTCGTCGAACTTCAGCTGCCAGGCGATGCCCACCGCGAACACCACCGAGGCGGCCACGCCCAGCACGGCGGGCAGGCGCGTACGGCGGCGGGGCGCACGGGTAGCCGTTGGGCCGGGTGCTGCTTCCGCGGCGGCCGCCGCCGCGCCCGTCCCCACCGCAGCACGGGCTGCGGCAAGCACGGCCTCGTCCACGCGCGCCGACGGCGCGCTGGTACCTGGCCGGCCCAGCAGGCGGGCCAGTTCGCGCTCTTCAGGGGTCAGTGGTTCAGGGCGGTTCATGGGCTCAGCTCCCCGCGCAGCTTGTCCATCGCATAGCGCAGGCGCGATTTGACGGTTTCCCGGCCCACGCCGGTGATCTGCGCGATCTCTTCCAGGCTCAGCTCCTGTTCCAGCCGCAGTTGCAGCACCATGCGCTGGTCCTCGGGCAGCTGCTCCATGGCCAGCTGCAGGCGGCGGCGCTGCTCGAACTCGGACAGCTGGGTTTCCGGGGTATGGCGGTCGCTCATCGCGTTGACCCGGTCCTCGGCATCGGCCGGGGCGGCCGGGCGGTGACGTGCGGCGCGCCAATGGTCGTTGAGCCGATTGTGGGCAATGCGCAGCAGCCAGGTGGTGAAGGCCGCGTCCGGCTGCCAGCCGGCCCGGGCGGCGATCACCCGCTGCCAGACGTCCTGGAACAGTTCGTCAGCCAGCGCGCCATCACGCAGCTGGCGCAGCAGGAAGCTGTACAGGCGGCTGCGGTGGCGGGCGTACAGGGTCTCGAACGCGCGTACGTCGCCGGCGGCCCAGGCCTGCATCAGGGATTCATCGGTAGGCAGGGCAGCGGCGTCCACGGCGCACAGGGTAAGCGCTGAATGCGTGCACGCATAGCCAGGGGGCGGGGATAGGACAGCGGACATGCGGGAAGATCACGGCCAGGACACACGTTACAACGTATGAAAGCGCCTTTTGGGGTTATGGGCTTCCATTGCCCCCCGGCAGTCGCGCTATGCTCCGGGGCAGGGGAGGCACCGGGGCTCCGGTGTCAGAAAGAGAAGAACATGCTGTCCAGCCAGGTAGTCTCGTCCGCAGGGCATCCCGAGCGTGGCGCGGTGGTGTCCACCGCGTTGGCGCGTACGTTGTGTGCCCTGTTGCCGGCGGGCAGCCGCCTGGCGTTGGGCTGGTCCGACGGTGCGCTGGGCGAAGGGGGCGTTTCCGCCCCTGACGACGCTGTGGCTGTGGACGATCTGCCGGAGCTGCTGTTCAGCGCACCATTGCCGCGCGACACCACGCTGCGTCGGTGGCAGCATCATGGCGGTGTGCTGGCGGTGCGCGCGCAGCTGCCCGGCGGTCAGGCTCCGGGCGACGCCTGGTGGCGGATGGCGCAGGGGGCGCTGCAGGACGCGCTGGTCATGGCTCGACAGCGCGAGCAGATCCTGTCGCTGGAAAACTCCAAGCGGCTGCAGCAGGCGCTGTACGAGACCGCCGACCTGGCCGGTGCCGACCTGGAAATGACCGACATGCTGCGGCATTTCCACCGCGTGCTGAACTCGCTGATGTATGCGCAGAACTGCTACATCGTCGAGTACGACGACGTGCACCGGCGCATCCGGTTTCTGTATTTCGCCGACCAGCGCGACAGCTTCGTGGCCGACCCCGATCGCAGCTATGAAGAACATGAGATGCCGCGCAGCCTGACCTTCGCGCTGCTGCGCCATGGCAAGCCGCTGAGTGGGCCGTCCAACGAGCTGCTGGCGGCACTGAGTGATGAAGTCGACCCGCGTCGGGGGCCGGAAAGCCTGGACTGGCTCGGCGTGCCGATGCTGCGCGACGGCCGCGTCTGTGGTGCCATCGTGGTGCAGAGCTACGAGCACGGCGTGCGCTACAACGAAGCCGACCGCACCCTGCTGGGCTATGTGGCCCAGCACATCCTGACCGCCATGGACCGCCGCCAGGCGCAGGTGCAGCTGGAGCGCCAGGTGGAACGGCGCACGGTGGAGCTGCAGCGCGCCAACCACAGCCTGCAGGATGAAGTGAGCGAGCGACGTCGCGCCGAGAAGCTGCAGCTTGCGTTGTACAACATCGCCGAAATGGCGATGAGCGCCGAAACCCTGCACCAGTATTACGTGCAGGTGCATGGCGTGGTGGGCACGCTGCTGGATGCGCGCAATTTCTACATTGCGCTGGTCAATGAAGGCGGCACCGGCCTGGATTTCGTGTACTCGGTGGACGAGTACAACCCGGCGCGCCCTTCGCGCCCTTTCAGCCATGGCTTGACCGAATACATCGTGCGCAACCGACAGCCGCTGCTGGCCTCGCGCGAACACATCGATGCGCTGCGTGCGGCCGGGCGTGTGCACGAGTTCGGTGCGCGCTCGCACTGCTGGCTGGGGGTGCCGCTGCTCAGCGACGACGAGGTTGTCGGTGTGATCGTCGTGCAGAGCTACTCGCCGGAGATCAGTTTCACCTTGCACGATCAGCGCCTGCTCACGTTCGTGGCGCAGAACATCGGCAACGGTCTGGCCCGCCAGCGCAACCAGGAACAGCTGCGCCTTGCCCACGCCGAGCTGGAAAAGCGGGTCGAAGAACGCACCCGTGAGCTGGCCGAAGTGAATGAACAGCTGCTGGGACAGATCGGCGAGCGCCTGCGCGCCGAGCAACGGCTGACCCATCAGGCGCTGCACGACGCGCTGACCGGGTTGCCCAACCGTGTGCACCTGCTGGACCGTCTCGAGGACGCGATCAACCTGGCGCAGCTTCCCGGTGGGCCGGCGTTTGCGGTGCTGTTCCTGGATCTGGACCGCTTCAAACTGGTCAACGACAGTATCGGCCACGCCGCAGGCGACCAGATGCTGGTCGAGGTGGCGCGGCGGATTGTCTCCATGGTCGGCGGTAACGACCTGGTCGCGCGCCTGGGGGGTGACGAGTTCGCCATCCTGCTGCAGTGCCCGGAGGGTCTGGACTCGGCGCGCGAGTTCTCGCAGCGCATGCTGGCCGCGCTGGAAGAATCGATGTGGGTGCAGGGGCGTGAACTGTTCCCGTCCGGCAGCCTGGGCATCGCATTGTGGAGCCCGCGTTACCGTAATGCGGAAGAGCTGGTGCGCGACGCCGACGCCGCCATGTACCGGGCCAAGGCCCAGGGCAAGGACCGCTTCGCCGTGTTCGATGAAGCCATGCGCGAGGAAGCCTTGCGCAGCCTGGACCTCGAAGCCGATCTGCGCCGGGCGATCAACAATCGCGATTTCGTGCCGTATTACCAGCCGATCGTGCGGCTCAGCGACGGTGCGGTAATGGGCTATGAGGCGCTGCTGCGCTGGCAGCACGAACGCCGTGGCCTGCTGTTGCCCAGCGCATTCCTGGATCTGGGCGAGGAAAGCGGCCTGATCGAGCAGGTCGACTGGCTGCTGTACGAAGATGTGATCGGGCAGCTGGCGCAGGGCGGGGAAGGGTATCTGTCGGTCAACGTGTCGCCGCGGCACTTCCGATCACCGGATTTCACCCCGCGTCTGTTCGGGTTGATCGAGGCCGCCGGTGCCGACCCGCGTCGCCTGCGCCTGGAAATCACCGAGGTGGCGCTGCTCGACGATGGCCCGCGCACCTTGCGCGTGTTGCAGACCCTTCGCGAGCGTGGCGTGCTGGTGCAGCTGGACGACTTCGGCACCGGGTTCTCGGCGCTGTCCTACCTGCATCGTTTCCCGATCTCCACCTTGAAGATCGACCAGAGCTTCATTGCCGGCCTGCACGGCCGCGACCTGCAGAGCACCTATGCGCTGGTGCAGGGCGTGCTGTCGCTGGCGCGAACGCTGGGCATCGAAACGGTGGGCGAGGGCATTGAAAACGCCGCCCAGCGGCAGACGCTGCTGCAACTGGGCTGCGATTACGGGCAGGGCTACCTGCTGGGCCGCCCGGCGCCGATGGACGCGTTTGTTACGGGCTGATGGAACCGCCGTGCGCGGTGCACGATCGGTCGCCTTGCACACCCGTCTCGGTACACGACGGGCGGGGTGCACGACCGTAGAGCCGGGCTTGCCCGGCTGAAGGCGATGCATCACGTCCAGCGGGGCAAGCCCCGCTCTACGTCATGGGCCGTTCAATGCAACATGGGCCGTTCAGCGCAATGCGGTGCGGCGCTTTTCGTCGATCCACTTCGAGGCCTGCGCCGGCTGATAGGCGCGCATCCAGTCCAGCATGGCGTCGATGTCCGAGCCGTACCAGAGGTCGGCGCGCTGGTCCGGGTGCAGGAAGCGCTCTTCCACCATGCGATCGATCATGCCGATCAGCGGCGCGTAGAAACCGTCCACGTCGAGGAAAGCGCACGGCTTGTTGCCAATGCCGAGCTGGCGCCAGGTGAGCATCTCGAAGATTTCTTCCATGGTGCCAAAGCCACCCGGCAGCGC
>JAEXNZ010000152.1 GCA_023439425.1 Pseudomonadota bacterium | reverse complement strand
CTGCTTCAGGGCCTGCCCACACGCGGTGACCGCCTCCAGCTCGCTGCCCTCGCGCTTGCACTCCTGGTCGAAAGCGACCAGGAACGCATCCTTGCGGCGCACGAAGTCGTCGCCGCACTTGCGCATCTGCTTGATCCGCTCCAGGTCGTCCTGCACCGCATTGGTGCCGTCCAGCCCGAACTGGCGCAGTTCATCGGCGCTGAGCAGGCGCAGGCTGCGGTTGGGGACGGTCATCATCAGATCGGCCACGCCGACCGCCACGCCGTTGCGCTGCAGGTAATCCTTGACGTTGTCATAGACCTCCTGCAGTTCACGGTTGAGCTCCGCACGCGAGGTGGCCTTGGAGCTGATCCGCATCATCCGGTGGATGCCGACCTTGCCGGCCACCAGCCGGTTGTCACCCGCCGCCAGCACGAACACGCAGGCGCTGTGGCAGACCGAGCCTTCGCGCACCCAGATGGTCCAGCGCGACTCACCAATACGGTCGCCGGCCACGATCGCCGCCTCGACCTGCCCGCCACTGGAGTCCAGATCCAGGATGCGGCTCTGGATGCGCTGCGCCTCCGCCACCAGCGCGGTGCGGGCCACCAGCTCAGAGAAGCCTGGATTGATCTTGCCCACATAGCGCAGGCGCAGCAGGCCGCGTTCGGCGCAGGGGGCGATGGCCGCATCCAGGCTGGCGCGATCCAGTGCCTCCAGCGCTACCCCGTCACCGGTGTCTGCGGCGTAGTCGGTATCGCAGCTGATCCAGGCCTTGCCGTTTTCCAGAGCCACCTCGGGCCAGCCCTGCTCGCCCTTGCGCGGCGGTGGCGGCACCGTCGGCGGCGCGTCGGCGGCGTTGATCGAGACCATGTTGTTGCCGTCCACTGCCGGTGTCCGCGCGGCCTTCTCGGCAGCGGTCACATTGCCCGGGTTCTCCAACTGGCTGCAGGCCACCAGGCCCAGACACAGCAACGGCAATCCCCACGACTTGAGCAACATGAATACCCGGTTCCCGTTCGATGGCGTGCCAACGGCGACACGTGAAGACACAGTCTAGTGCGCGCAGAGGCGCGCGCGGGAACCTGCCCTGAACCACCCGGCCCGCATTGCGCATACACGTCCGAAAACGGCGAGCCGTGGCCGGTCCGCGGGCATAGACTGGCTGCCATGGACACCGCCCTGCCCCTGGACTACGCCGCCTGCGAAAGCGCCCGCCTTGCCCGCGATGCGCGCTTCGACGGTGTGTTCTACACCGCTGTGCGCAGCACGGGCATCTACTGCCGCCCGGTGTGCCCGGCCCCGCCGCCCAAGCCGCGCAACGTGGATTACTACCCCACGGCTGCCGCTGCGGCCGCCGCCGGATTCCGGCCCTGCCTGCGCTGCCGGCCGGAGCTTGCCCCGGAGGCACAGGACGCACTGCACAACGAAACCCTGCAGCGTGCATTGGCGCTGATTCATGACGGCTACCTGCAGGACGCGGCGGTGGGCGACCTGGCCACGCGCGTCGGCTTGAGCGCACGCCAACTGCAACGCCTGTTCGTCGCCCGGCTGGGCGCGGCCCCGGCGCAGATCCATGCCACCCGCCGCTTGCTGCTGGCCAAGCAGCTGCTGACCGAAACCGGGCTGCCGGTGACCGACGTGGCCATGGCGGCCGGCTACAACAGCTTGCGCCGCTTCAACGCCGCCTTCCTCGAGGGCTGTGGCATGCCGCCTACCGCGATCCGCCGCCAGCGCGGCGCACTCGACGATGGCGCGCTGACCCTGCGCCTGGGCTACCGCCCGCCGCTGGACTTTCCGGCCATGCTGGCGTTCCTGCGCCGGCGTTGCATTCCCGGCATCGAGCAGATCGGCGACGACCGCTACCAGCGGGTGATCGGCCCCGCCGAGCGCCCCTCGATCATCACGGTGACGGCTGACCCGCGCCGCCCCGAACTGCTGCTGCAGCTGGGTCAGATCGATCCGCGCGGGATTCCCGGCGTGGTGCGCCGGGTGCGTCGGATCTTCGACCTCGATGCCGACCTGCGCATGGTCCATGCGAACTTCGCGCAGGAACCGTTGCTGGCACGTGGCGTGGCCGAACGCCCCGGCCTGCGCGTACCCGGCGGATGGGATGGCTTCGAAGTCGCAGTGCGCGCAGTGCTCGGCCAGCAGGTCAGCGTGGCAGCCGCGATCACCCTGGCCCGGCGCGTGGTGGACCGCTTTGGCGGCGTGCTGGAAGGCATGCCAGAAGGGCTGAACCGCGAATTTCCCACGCCCGCGCAGCTGGCCGATGCTCCGCTGGAATCGATTGGCCTGCCGCGCTCGCGTGCGGCCACCGTGCGTGCCGTCGCCACCGCAGTGGCGGAAGGGCGGCTGGACTTTGATGCCGGCCAGCGCCTGGACACCTTCATCGAGCGCTGCGTCGCCCTGCCCGGTATCGGCCCCTGGACCGCGCATTACATCGCGCTGCGTGCGCTGGGCCTGCCCGATGCGTTCCCGGCCGGTGACTTGGTACTGCAGCAGGTACTCGGTGAAGGCACACGCCTGAGCGAACGCGCCACCGAGGCCCGCTCGCAGGCATGGCGACCCTGGCGTGCGTATGCCGTGCTGCATCTGTGGCACCTGGCCGCGCCGACCGTAACCCCTTCAGGAGACACAAAATGACCCTGCTCTATGACACCTTCGACAGCCCGATTGGCGCGCTGACCGTGGCCGGCGACAGCCAGGGC
Organism: Pseudomonadota bacterium; assembly: GCA_023439425.1. Taxonomy (GTDB): domain Bacteria; phylum Pseudomonadota; class Gammaproteobacteria; order Xanthomonadales; family Xanthomonadaceae; genus Stenotrophomonas. The sequence continues at coordinate 5,121 of JAEXNZ010000152.1, read as the reverse complement.
ATCCATCACATTCTGTTCGAGAACAACCGCTACGACGCCAAAGGCCGCGAACGCTGGCAGCGCGATGCGCACGCACTGCGCGATGCGCGCACACAGCTGCTGCAGTTCCTGCACGGTGAGCGCACCACCTTCGAGCTGCCGCTGGCACCGCATGGCACCGATTTTCAGCTGCGTGTGTGGAGAGCATTGGCGGATATCCCGTTCGGCCAGACATGGAGCTATGTGCAGCTGGCGCGGCACATCGGCCAGCCGACCGCGAGTCGTGCCGTGGGTGCGGCCAATGGGCGCAATCCGCTGCCGATCGTGCTGCCGTGTCACCGGGTGATCGGGGCCAGCGGTGCGTTGACCGGGTTTGGCGGCGGCATTGAGACCAAGGCCGCGTTGCTGGAACTGGAAGGCCGGGGCACGCCGCTGCTGGTGTGATGTGCCATTGGTTGTCTTCGCGCAGTCACCCGCGCCGCCTATGATGGCCGGATGATCTCTGTCCGCCTGACTCTGGCGATTGCCGCCACCCTCGCGCTGACCAGCTGTGCCAGCACCCCTTCCACTGCACCCTCGACGGTTGCCGTCACGCCGGTCGCCACACAGGCACCGAAGCTGCTGCTGGTCTCCATCGACGGCCTGCGCACGGACATGCTCGACAAGGGCATCACCCCGAATCTGTCGCGCATCGTGCACGACGGTGTACGCGCGCAGTACATGACGCCTTCGTATCCGTCGCTGACCTTCCCGAACCATTACACCATCGTGACCGGGCTGCGTCCGGACCACCACGGCATCGTGCACAACAGCATGCACGAGGACGAACTGGGCAGCTTCAAGTTGAGCAAGCGCGAAGCGGTGACGGACTCGCGCTGGTGGGGCGGCGAACCGATCTGGGTAGGTGCGGAAAAGGCGGGCCTGCGCACGGCGATCTGGTCGTGGCCGGGCAGCGAAGCGGCGATCCAGGGCGTGCGTCCGACCCAATGGCGGATCTACGACGGCAGCGTGCCGTTGCCTGACCGGGTGGACGAGGTGCTGGGCTGGGTGGCGCGCGATGATGCGCAGGCTCCACGCCTGGTGACGTTGTACATGGAGAACGTGGACCACGAAGGGCACCAGCACGGACCGAACTCACCCGAATACGCGGCGGCGGTAAAGGATGCCGACGCAGCGGTGGGCCGGTTGCTGGATGGTCTGCAGGCACGCGGCATCGCAGACAGCACCAACGTGATCGTGGTGTCCGACCACGGCATGGCGCTGGTGCCGGAGGGGAACACGATTGCGGTCGAAGACATGGTCGATCCCTCGCTGGCCAAGGACGTATCGGTCGGCCAGTCGGTAGGTTTCGCCCCGCTTCCGGGCAAAGAGGTGCAGGCAAAGAAGGCGTTGCTGGGCGCTCACGCGCAGTACGACTGCTGGACCCGCGAAACGCTGCCGGCGCGGTGGGAATATGGCTCAAACCCGCGCATCCCGCCCATCATCTGCCAGATGCACGAAGGCTGGAACGCGATGCGCCGCGACCGCATCCAGGAAAAGGCAGGCGAACGCGGCTCGCACGGTTACGACAACGCCCTGCCCTCGATGCGCGCGGTGTTCATCGCCCGCGGCCCCTCCTTCAAGCAGGGCGAAACCCTGCCGGGCTTCGACAACGTCGACGTGTACCCGCTGCTGACCCGCCTGCTCGGCATTCCGGCCGCACCGAACGACGGCAATCCGCAGACGCTGCTGCCTGCGTTGAAGTAACCGCGCACTGCGCTGGGGTAACGCATGACCCCGGATCGACACCGCCGTTGATCCGGCGTTTCCCATGACCACCGGTTTTTCGCAAAAATCAAAAAAAAACGCGGCGCAAGCGCCGCGTTTTTCTCAACCAACCCTGATGAAGGATCAGCTGGCCTTGGCCACAGCCTTCTTGGCAACGGCCTTCTTTGCCGGGGCCTTGGCCACGGTCTTCTTGGCGACCGGCGCACCTGCGCCCACGGCCACCTTGCTCACGCTGTGCGAGCGCGAATTGCCATAGCTGGCGTTGTAGCGCTTGCCCTTGGCGGTCTTGCGGTCACCCTTACCCATGTCGTCAACTCCTTAAAGTCTGAATACTGATTACCCCGTACGGACACGGGTTCGGCAAGCCGGTCTGTTTTGACCGCCCTGCGCACGATCGGGAAGCCTATCACACGGCCTCAATGCGCACAGCTGGCGTCGTGTACGTGGCCATGGTTGAGACGCAGATTGACCAGGTGCGCCACCCCAACCAGCACCCCGCCCATCGTCATCACGATGGCGTGCGGTACCGCTGAATGGTGCAGCGGGTCGTACAGCAGGCCCGCCCACAGGGCGACCAGACCCGGAACCAGAAAGCCCAGCGCGCGCAACGCGCCATGCCGGCGGTAGCCCCAGACCAGGCTGAACAGCCCCAGCAGGGTGACGAAGCACACCAGCGCCAGCTCCACCCCGTCGCTCATCCATATCGACAGGCCCAGCGACGGTGCCGCCGCAAGCAACACCGGCAGCACTGCGCAGTGCACCGCGCACAGCAACGAACCAGTGGCACCGAAACGATCAAGCAGATGACGGAGGCGAACGAACAGGGGCATGACTTCCAGCAGGGTCGGCGACACGATGTGGAATAATATAACATCAATCCTGACGCGCACCCTTCCCGCCGTTCCTCCACCGTCACCCCACGTCCCAGAACGGGCCGGAACTGACAGGCAAGCCGCGCCAACCCATTGATACAAAGTAACAATCTGACTGACGGATCCCATTCCATGCGCTCTTCCCGCCCCCTGCTGACCCCGCACGCGCTGTCCCTGGCGCTGGCCGTTGCCCTGGTTCCCGCCCTCGCCAGCGCCGCCGAAGAAGGCGCTCATCCTGACCGCCACCTGACTGAACTGACCACCGTCAAGGTCACTGCCTCACCGCTGCAGGGCGACGCCGAGTCCCTCGCTCGCCCGGTGGAGGTGCTCGCCGGTGAACGCCTGGACGAGGCGAAGGCGGGCACCCTGGGCGACACCGTCGCCAAGCTGCCCGGCGTCCAGACCACGTCCTTCGGCCCCGGTGTCGGCCGCCCGATCATCCGTGGCCAGGAAGGCCCGCGCGTGCAGGTGCTGTCCAATGGCGTGGGCAATCTCGATGCCTCCACCGTCAGTGCCGACCATGCCACCAGCATCGAGCCGTTCCTGGCTGACCAGGTGGAAGTCCTCAAGGGACCGGCCACCCTGCTGTTCGGCAGCGGCGCGATCGGTGGCGCAGTAAATGTCGTGGATGGCCGTATTGCCAGCGAAATCCCCGATCGTCCGCTGAGCGGCCGCGCCGAACTGCGTGGCAATTCGGTCAATGACGAGCGCAGCGGCATGTTCCGCCTCGATGGCGTCAGTGGCAACGTGGTGCTGCATGTGGACGGCCTGGTCCGCAATGGCGACGACTATCGCATTCCGGGCTACGCCGTGATCGACGGTCTGGAAGACCACGACCATGACCACGAACATGAGGAAGGCGATACCGACGAACCGCGTCGCGGCCGCCTCGATAACAGCTCCATCCGCACCCGCGCCGGTGGCGTCGGGGCCACCTGGCTGGGCGAAGGCGGATACTTCGGTGCGTCTGCCAGCACGTATCGCACCAACTACGGCATCCCCAACGGCGCGCATGTGCATGCCGAAGGCGAAGACCATGATCACGACCATGACCATGGTGATGAAGAGGAAGAAGGCGACGAGCACGACGTGCGGATCGACATGGTGCAGAACCGCTTCGACGTGAAGGGCGGCATCTACAACCCGGTGTCGTTCCTGAAGAACATCAACGTCCGCGCGGGCTACACCGACTACGAACACACCGAGCTGGAAGCCGGCACGCCGTCGACCCGTTTCACCAACCGCGGCATTGAAGGCCGCGTGGAAGCGACGCAGCAGCAGATTGGCGGCTGGGACGGCGCATTCGGCCTGCAGTTCGGCAACACCGATTTTGGCGCGAAGGGCGAGGAGGCCTTTGTGCCCGACACCGGCACCCGCAGCCTGGGCGTGTTCGTGCTGCAGGAAAAGCAGTTCGGCCCGCTGAAGCTGGAACTGGGTGCGCGCCAGGACAAGGTCAAGCTGGAACCCACCGGCGACTATCGCAGCCGCGACTTCGATGCGACCAATCTCTCGGCCGCCGGCATCTGGAAGCTCAGCGACGGCGTTGACCTGCGCTTCGGCATTGACAGCTCCGAGCGTGCTCCGACCACCGAAGAGCTGTACGCCGCCGGTGCGCACATCGCCACGCGTTCGCTGGAAATCGGCGACGCCAACCTGAAGACCGAGCGCGGCCAGCGCATGGAGCTGGGCATCCATACGCACAGCGACCTGGTCGACTTCTCCGCGTCGATCTACCAGACGAAGTTCAAGGACTTCATCTACCTCGCCGACACCGGCGTGGAGGAAGGGCTGCCGGTTCGCCTGTGGACGCAGCAGGACGCCACCTTCAAGGGTGCCGAAGCCGAAGCACTGTTCCACCTGTTTGAAGGCGGTGCCGGCGACTGGGACCTGCGCGTGTTCGGCGACTATGTAAAGGCCGAACTGGATGGCAGCGGCAGCCGTACGGTGGACATCGCCGTCCCGCACGATGACCACAGCCACAACTACACGGTGGAGCTGGCCAACAGCGGCTACCTGCCGCGGATCGCGCCCGGCCGCGTCGGAGCCGACCTGCGCTGGTCGAAGGACGGCTGGCGCGCCTCGGTCGGTGCCGTGCGCTACAGCAGCCAGAAGGATGTGGCCCAGAACGAAGAACCCAGCGACGGCTACACCCTGGTCGACGCGCACTTCGCCTACCGTTGGGACCGCAACGACAGCAACAGCTATGAAGTGTTCCTGGACGGCAACAACCTGACCAACCGCGAAGCCCGCCCGCACACCTCGCTGCTGCGTGACTACACCCCGCTGCCGGGCCGTGGCGTAGCGTTCGGCATCCGCGCGTATTTCTGATCCCTCCCTGGGTCTTTGGCAACACCTTTCGGGGGCCGCAAGGCCCCCTTTTTCTGTGCCCGGCACGCCCGGTAACGCATGACCATCGAACGGAGGGACGCGCTTCTTCGCCCCTCTCGCTGGCTTGATACGATGCGACTCAGTCGCCCACCCATCGCCTGGAGTTACGTTGTGT